>JASFBB010000145.1:0-3892 GCA_036172345.1 Anaerolineae bacterium | reverse complement strand
TATGGAAGCTTCGCGCATCTGCGAACGCTTTCCCACCATTTATGCGACCTGTCTGCAAGCCGGGCTCGATATAACTAAGGAACCCATCCCAGTGGTGCCAGCAGCGCACTACTTTTGTGGTGGCATCCTGGTGGACGAATGGGGGCGAAGCACTATTGAAGGGCTCTATGCTGTTGGAGAAGTCAGCTGTACCGGAGTCCATGGTGCTAACCGGCTAGCCAGCACTTCGCTGTTGGAGGGGCTAGTATGGGGATACCGTGCCGGCAGCGATATCGCTGCCCGGACTGACTTGCGACTGGTGACGGCGGATGAGATCCCCCCTTGGGAAAGCGTAGAAGACGGTGTCCCAGCTGATCCGGTGTTGATCTACCGTGACCAGCGTTCTATTCAGCACGTGATGTGGTTATACGTGGGACTGGCACGCAACACCCATCGTCTGGCACGTGCATTGCGCGAGTTGAGCCATTTGTGGGAAACGATAGACGAGTTTTACCGAACGACACACATCACTGATGAGCTGATCGGTCTGCGCAATATGGCGCAGGCAGCTTGGGTGGTGACCCGCGCCGCTTGGCATAATCACCAATCAAGGGGTGCTCACTATCGAGAGGACAGCCGCATCGAGGAGTTTGCCAATCTGAGCAACGCGAAAGAGCCATGGAACGATCTATGCGAGCCCTCTGCCTTTTAATTTAAAAAACAACACAAGGAGCCACCGGCTAATGCCGCCTTGCTCCTCGTGTTGTGCGCACCAGAAGGTTTTCAAACAGTGCGCAATCAGGCCTGTGCACTTGCGCTTGCCAAAGCCTGATTCAGCAGCTTAAAAAGGCGCGATTTGCGCCGCGCAGCGTTGTTCTTGTGAATAACCCCCTTTTGCGCTGCCTTGTCCAATGCCTTGACCGCGGCCACGATGGCCACACGGGCCTCTTCCAGCTTGCCCTCTCCCACAAGGCGGCGCACTCTCTTCACATAGGTACGCGCTGCCGAACGATACACGCGGTTGCGCAAGCGACGTTTCTCATTTTGGCGAGCCTGTTTCAAAGCAGACTTGGTATTGGCCAACTTTCTCTCCTTACCTCCTAACAATGTGCATATTATATTATATCCCAAAGAAATATTTTGTCCAAATTTAGGCGGCCTTCTAAAGTTCCTAGATTAGCCGTTTACGCTTTTCATCGTCAGACGATGGATGGGTCGCGACTTCTGCCATTCAAGAGGGAACGAAGGAGGAGGATTCGAAGCTTCGTCCGGCTTATCCGACGTGGCAAACAGCAACGCCCCACGCTTGGCCAACAGGTCCATCGCCTGGCTCACCTCCTGTGTGATGACGATCTCATTAGCGAGGAGCTCAGCACGTGGTGTCTCTTCTGGAAGATAGTCTATACGAGCCACGGTGGTCAGAAACTCACGATAACGGAAACTCTTAAAAGGCGTTGGATCACCGCGTTGCAAGTTTCCCAACACCTCTTGATGCACCATTGCTAGCCCATCCGACATACAAGCACGCCGCCCTTCGCACAACGTGACAAACTCACCAAAGCTTTTCAGCTGAGCATCTTGTAGCGCGGTCCAAAACTCATCCGCGGGGATCACGTTGCCCATAACCATCAAGGAAATATAGGCAAGATAATCCTGGTTATCTGCGGTGAGGAAATGATATTTAGGCTGATAGAGCTGTCCATATACCGCCCGAAAAGCTTTCTCATCAAAGGAATCCGCGAGGGTCTCCTCCATGGTCAAACGCACCGCTTCCAACCGTGCCTGATCGATAATATGGTCATTACGACCGCGCGCTCCAATATAGGTCTTATCAATGTCCACCAGCACGGCAGTCTGTTCCCCCACCGCGAAGTGCTCCTGCACCATTCGATCGAGCCAGTCAAGGAGCTGTCCCCAACGATTGCCAAAGGTCAGATCACCTTCCACTTTTAGCTCCGCCGGCTCTTGTAACCGGTCAGCGCCAATAAAACCGCGCAGAGGCAAGTGGGATGCTAAATGGTGCGCCGCGGCCACATCGCTCAACGGCATGTCGCCGATGAAGAGCACATTGCGCAGCGGCGCACTGCTTCGTTGTCTTTGTGCAGCCTCCAGCAATCGGAGCACCACAATTGCATAGGCCGGCTCGGTCTTGCGCGGCACTCGGCCGCGTTCCAGCCCGACTTCCTGCCAGATGTCCTCCAGGCCGGGCAAGCTGGGATCGGCAGGACGCAAGTTGCGATAGACAACGCGGTCGCCCAAATAGTCCGCAAGTGTCTCTCTACGATACACAGCTTCCACTCCTTCATAAAGATGCCAGGGCTGCTACCGCTCTAACAAACCCTGTGCCACCATCAGTTCTGCATTTAAGACCGACGCACCAGCAGCACCACGGATGGTGTTGTGACCTAACAATACAAATTTGACATCCAGAACCTCACATGGTCGCACGCGCCCAATCGTCACGGCCATGCCCTTACCGGCATCGCGATCCAACCGCGTCTGGGGACGATCTGGCTCGCTGCGCACGATCAAAGGCGGACGTGGTGCCGTGGGTAAGTTCAACTTTTGTGGCAGTGGATCCCACGCGCGCCAAACTGCAACCACCTCCTCCAAGGTTACTTTCTGTCGGAAGGACACAGAAACTGTTTCCAAATGTCCCTCGCGTGTGGAGACACGATTACAATGCGGGCTGATAGCGAAATCGGCATATTGGACAACACCATCCACCAGACGTCCCAACATTTTACGGGGCTCGCTGGCTACCTTGTCCTCCTCGCCCCCAATATAAGGGATTACATTGTCTAACGCATCCAAGGATGGCACACCTGGATATCCTGCGCCTGACAACCCCTGCATTGTGGTCACCAGAACTGCCTGCAAGCCAAAGGCAGCATATAGGGGGGCCAACGCCATCGTCAGCATAACGGCGGTGCAGTTCGGATTGGTGACGATGAACCCCTTTTTCCAACCACGTCGTGCCTGTTGAATCTCTAGCAACGCCAAATGATCCGGATTGACTTCAGGGATGAGCAAGGGCACATCAACATCCTGGCGATGTGCGCTGGCATTGCTGAATACGCCGTAACCGGCGGCGGCAAACGCTTCTTCTACCTCACCAGCGCGATCACCCGGAAGCGCTGAAAAAACGATCTCACATTCCACGCCTGGAGCGGTCTCTCGCACCACCATATCGGCCACGCCTGCCGGCATATCGGCCGAAAGCAGCCAACGACAAGCATCTCCATACCGCTTGCCTGCCGAAGCATCCGAGGCGGTTAGTACGGTTAGCTCAAACCAAGGATGATGCACGAGCAATTCGACGAAACGTTGTCCCACAGCACCTGTTGCGCCAAGAACTCCCACCGGGATCTTTTGCCTCATTTATTTCTCTCCTGCAGAATGTCCCCAATCACCCTACGTACTTCTTCCGGCTGTGCTGACACCTGGCGTGGCTGATTAGCGAAATGGGCCTCCGGCCACTCATTCGTGTGATAACTCACCGTGGCACCCGGGTCTTTTAACAGATTGCCAGTCAACACTGCCACAACCCGCTCATTTGGATGTATAATGCCTTCGGAAACCATCTTGCGCACTCCTGCCACGGCAGCTGCCGAGGCAGGCTCGCAGCCAATACCAACGCGATCCACCATTGCCTTGGCATCCATAATCTCGGCATCGCTTACCTGGGTAACTAGGCCATTCGTCCAACGCAAGCTACGGACAGCACGCTCGTAGCTGACCGGTGCGCCAATGCGGATCGCTGTGGCGATCGTCTCAGCTTGCACTCTCACTTCCTGGCGAAAACCCATCTGGTAGCTTTGATAGAACGGATTAGCACCCGCTGCCTGGACTGCAGCCAGACGCGGTAATCGTGCTATCAACTCCAGCTGCTTAAGCTCATATAACGCCTTGC
>JASFBB010000144.1:0-3419 GCA_036172345.1 Anaerolineae bacterium | reverse complement strand
GATGCCCAGCTCCCAGGTATCGCGGAAGGCGCGGATCTGCTCGGGCTCGGCGGTCAGGTCCTCGTCGTGGCCGTCCTTCACGTCGCGCTTGTTGACGAAGGGCTGGAAGTTGGAGCTGTACTTGATGCCGTAGGGCGGGTCAATGTAGATCATCTGCACCTTGCCCGCCATGCCCTCCTTTTCCAGGAGCGAGTTCATCACCAGCAGGGAATCCCCGGCGATGAGACGGTTGGTCCAGCCGTGCTTGTGCTGATAGAACTCGATCGCCTCACGCAGCGGCTCCCCACGTTCCATCTCGAACAGGGGTAACTGCATCTGCCCACTATTCACTATCCCCTGTCCACTATTTACTTTTCTCACCGCCTCGATGATGGTCTTGGGGTCAATGCGCTCGTGGACGTGCAGCGAGACGGTCGGCACCTCGAAGGAGGTGTGTTCAGCCTTGCCCGCCCAGACCAGTTGCGGGTCGAGGTGCGGGTCGTAGGCGTATCGCTTCTTCTGCTGACCGACGTCCGGGTCGGTTTCGGGCGTCACCAGCCCCACCGGCGGGTTGTTGAGACGCTGCTTGTCCCGGTGTTGATAGGATTCGATCGGGCGTTTAGCCTCCGCCTTTTGCTTTCGTGCCATTGGATCCTCCCTGTCTGTACCATCGGAATCCCACCATAAGGAGATAAACCCCATCTCAGTCGCCACGAGTACGGCGAGCAAAGCGACTGGTTGCCCAGAGAGATGAGGTCTCCAGCACCATTTAGCACCTCTCCGATCTGTATCCCGAGATGGTCTCCTGCTTTTCCCTGGGGATCCCTTTCCCCAGGAGCCCTGGGGAAGTCTGCAGCCGAGTCTCCTCTAGCCGCATCTCTCATCCTGCATTATAGAAGATAAGGCGATTCAGGCAAACATCTTTTCCCTCTCACTGCTCATTCACCTGCATGGGCGTTTGAGACACCTCTCGCGGTGCAATGCACGCGGCCCAGATGCCCAGGAGACGGCCCCACATCCGGCCAGGGACAGGCACATTGCCCTGGCGCCACGGTAAACATTACCGGGTATGCACCGCACCCCCGCCGGGTGGGATTCCCCGCCAGCCGTCACGCATCTGCTCCGGTGGTGTATATCCCCACCGAGCCGTGTGCGTCCGCAAGCGACCGTTTCTCATCACAGATCCCGCCAGGAACAATGCAGCGGCGCTGGGCATCTCCCGATGCCGCCACAGACGCACGAGGCTCATCTCCGTCAGCCAGAGCAACCCGCCCAGCACGCTCCCCAACGTCCAGAGCCACGCCGTGGGCATATCGAGCGACACAACCCGGCCCGGCAGCAGCGCGATCGCTAATCCAGCCCATGTGGCCACCACGCACGCCATTGCCAGTCCTAGCGGCAGGGTGGGCGCGCTCACGCACATCGTGATGGCCGGGATGCCGATACCGAGGGGGATGGCGCTGAGCACCCACACGCGCCACCACGCGGAAGGGACAAAGCGCTTTCTGCGCCGATGCGCCTCCTGTGCCAGCACCCAATTCGCGGCCGCGTAGAGGACTAATACTGCTCCACAGGCAACCAGGCCACATACCCAATAGCGGCTCGCGGTCATTTCGTCGAACGGTTGTGCCTGCGGATCGCCGGGCGACGCGACGTGTCCGTACAGAAAGACCGCGTATCGATCGGCGAGGGCATACCAAAAGGAGAAGAGTCCGAGGATGAACGCCGAGATGCAAACCGCTTCCACGAGCGGCTGTCGCCACGCGGTGCGTCGCACGTTAGGCATGGGATACCTCATATCGGGACAGGAACGACTCAAGAGGGAGTGATAGGTACATCACCGCTCCCCCAGCTAGTCGTAGGTGAGCACGACCTTGACGGCGCCATCTGTCTTGTCCGCGGCCATTTCCACAGCGCGCTGGGCATCGCGATGTGGCAGGATGTGGGTGAGGATGCCCTCCACATCCACGCGGCCTGTCGCCGCCAGATCGAGCGCTTGGTGTACGTCTCCCGGGACGCTCATCGTGTTGCCGAGCAACTGTACCTCTTTGCGGATGAGCTCATAGCCCATCAACCGGATGGGCTCGGTACACAACAGCGCAACCAGTGCGATGCGTCCGTGCCCTTTGACCATCTGCACCGCCTGTTCGACCAGCCAGGGATCATCCGCCGCGATGCACACCACGTCCACACCGATGCCATCAGTGATGCGCAGCACCTCGTGCACCGCATCCTGTTGGGGCAGGAGGATGTCGTGGGTGGCGCCCATCCGCTCGCGTGCCGCGTCCAGGCAATGACGCCGGATGTCCGCCGCGATGATGGGATGTGCGCCGAGGGCGCGGCTTGCCCCGGCCAGCATTCCCCCAATGCTGCCGCTGCCTAGGATAGCCACCGACTCACCTGCCTGCAGGTTTGCCCGTCGCAATACATGCACGGCGATGGTGAGCGGCTCGATCAAGCTGCCCTGCGCATATGAAAGGTGATCGGGCAAGCGGAACGCCGCTTCTTGCGGCGCGAGGATATATTCCCCGAAGGCGCCCGGCCATTCCTGAGTGCCCAGCACCTTCTTCGTGGAGCAGAGATTGAGGTACCCCGCACGGCAGTACGGGCACCCTCCGCACGGCCAGTGCGCATCCACTGTCACGCGATCCCCCACTGACACACGCGTCACGGCATTGCCGACGGCGACCACATCGCCGGACATCTCGTGGCCCAAGATGGCCGGCGGCTTGCGGAAGGGGTGGGTGCCGTGGAAGGCGTGCACCTCTGAGCCGCAGATGCCCACCCTACGCACCCGGATGAGCACCTGGTCATCTGCCTGGAGTGTGGGTGCCGCGACCTCCTGGATGGCGATATGGCCGGCCGCTGTCAGAACAGCTGCTCTCATGGGTGGCCTCCGGATATCATTATACTCCCCCCATGGATTATACCCGGATACGCGCAAACAAAACAGGTGGGAGCGACACCCATTCGCCCCCACCTGTTCAACAATGAGTTGAATTGTACAGGACTACCAGTAGACCATCCCACCAGGGTAATAGCCATAGGGCGGGTACGCCAGCCCGTAATAGTAGTAATAACCGCTTGGGTACGCGTTGCTGGGCGGACGGTAGCAGTACCCCGAGGTATAGCCGGGATAATGGGTGTCCGGCAGCCAGCCATAACCATAATGATAGTAATACAGGAAGCCACCATAAGGCATCGGTGGAGGTGGTGGCGCCGGCGGAATCTGTGGATTGCCTCCCCCAGGCGGGCCGGGTGGTGTGGGAACGGTGGGCAAGGTCTGCTGCAATGGACCCTCACCAGGTGTTGCCCAAGCGGTTGGGATAACGCTCAGAAAAAGCGTTGCCGCCAACAGAATGCCCATCCACAACATCGTGCGTCTTCGACACATCCTCCGGTACCCGTCGACGCCCAGCTTAATGATTGGCTTGGCCTTC
>JASFBB010000143.1:0-7521 GCA_036172345.1 Anaerolineae bacterium | reverse complement strand
GGCACGTAGAAGGTCTTATCCTCCGGCCAGCCCAGGTTGCGCTTGGTCAGGATTACCTCCTCCTCACCCAGCGGCTCGCCGTGCGCCTTGGCGGTGTCCTGGCGATTGGGGCTGCCGTAGCCGATGTGTGTGCGGCAGCAGATCAGCGACGGGCGTTCCGTCTCTGCCTGGGCAGCCCGAATAGCGGCCGCCACAGCGGCGCGGTCGTGGCCGTCTACCTGTTGGACATGCCAGTTGTAGGCGGCGAAGCGCGCCGCGCGATCCTCGGTGAAGGTGATCTCGGTGGGGCCATCGATCGAAATGTGGTTATCGTCATAGAGGTAGATGAGCTTGCCCAGCTTAAGGTGGCCGGCGAGCGAAGCCGCCTCATGGCTGATGCCCTCCATAAGGTCGCCATCGCTGACAATGGCGTAAACGTAGTGATCTACCAGATTATAACCAGGACGGTTGAAGGTGGCTGACAGGAAGCGCTCGGCAATCGCCATGCCAACGCCGGTGGCGAAACCCTGTCCCAGCGGGCCGGTGGTCGTCTCGACGCCGGGTGCCAGGTCGTACTCCGGATGGCCGGGTGTGCGACTGCCCCACTGGCGGAAACGCATCAGCTCTTCAAGCGGCAGGTCGTAGCCGGTCAGGTGGAGCAAGCTGTAGAGCAACATGGACCCATGTCCGGCTGACAGGACAAAGCGGTCGCGGTTGGGCCACTTCGGATCCAGGGGGTTGTGGCGCAGGAACTGCGTCCACAGCACATAGGCGGCATCGGCCATGCCCATCGGCATGCCCGGGTGACCCGACTTTGCCTTCTGCACTCCATCGACGGCCAGGAAGCGGATGGTGTTGACACATAGTTGATCGAGCTCTCTGGACATTGTAGCACCTCGTGTGAAAGGATATGGCAGGGAATCAAGGCGAGTCCGCGACATGCAGGATAAGCTTTACGCGGGACGCCATTGTGCGTGTTATCTGCACTGCGCAGATGATGCTACGCATGGGTGATCGAAACTCATTGTAGCATGGCATGCACCTGGGGTCAACCGGCCGAGTCCGTCGGGTGTATTTCAGATTTGGGGCGGATGGAAACAGTGGCCCAGAGTTGTGACGGCTATCTGAGCCGCGACCGTCAGGGAGTGGTATTTCTGCCCCTTGCTCACGCATGGCTCGGTTTGAACTCCGCCTCTTCTCAAAAATGAAATGCACCCAGACCATCTCAGGTGGGGCACAGATTGCGTTCCTTTACCATACCTGTTATATAATAGCGTATCGTTGTATTGACTTCGTGTGCGAATGGAGGTTTCTACAATGGTGGGATCGCGGAAGAGCGGTGTGCTGACTCGTGCCGGCATTATCGGCGAGTTATTGCAGTTCCTGTGGCGGCGCAAGCTGTGGTGGTTGATCCCTATGGTGGTGGTGATCGTGTTGTTCGGTGCGTTGCTGGTCTTTGCGCAAGGTTCCGCCGTCGCACCGTTCATCTACACCCTGTTCTAATGTGCGGGGTGATGGTCCACAGTAAACCCATGCGGCAGCAGCTGCCCTGAAATCACTTTAGTGGGCTGGTAGGAACTCTCTATGGAGCTTATTTCTGGCATCGCTTTGATTTTGCTCACCCTCACGGGTTATTCGGCTGGAGCCGCGTTGGGCGCGCGTGGCAAGATCCCGGTTCCAGGGCTGCTGGATCTCTTGGTGGTAGTGCTGCTGTGGGGCGGGGCGGTATCGACCCGTGCGGCGCTGGGCAGATGGCCGGCAATTGGCGTGTGGGTGCTCACCGGTTTGATCATCGGGTTGATTCTGGCGCGCGCCCGTCTGGCTCAGTACCCCAAGGCGGAGCACAACCCCTCTGCGGCGAACCTGTGGCAAGCGTGGAAGGCTTTTGCACGCCGTATGGGCAACTATCAGGGGCGCATCTTGATGGCTTTTCTCTATTTCACGGTCGTGTTGCCCTTCGGCGCCGCGGCAACCGTCCTGGGGGATCCGCTGGGGATCAAGCGCAAGAAGGGCATCTCGAACTGGCAGCCGAAGCACATATCGACTAAACCTTCAGTTGAGGAAGCGGGGAGACAGTACTGATGGATATCTTGGGTGTGTCCTGTTTCTATCATGATTCGGCCGCTGCCTTGTTGCGGGATGGGATGCTGGTCGCAGCGGCGGAAGAGGAGCGCTTTACCCGGCGGAAGCACGACAACGGCTTTCCGCATCACGCCATTCAGTTCTGCCTGCAAATGGCCAACATCCGCGGCCGTGATCTGGACTACGTCGTCTTCTATGAAAAGCCTTTTGTCAAATTCGAGCGCATCCTGCTGAACATCCTGGGCACCTTCCCGCGCTCGTGGCGCGTGTTCGGCGAGGCGATGATCAACTACTTCGATGAAAAGTTATGGATTAAGAACATCTTGATGCACGAGCTGGGGGTGCCGGCCGAAAAGATCCTCTTCGTCGACCATCACGTCTCGCACGCTGCCAGCGCCATGTTTGCCTCGCCTTTCGAGGAAGCGGCCATCCTCACGCTGGACGGAGTGGGCGAGTGGACAACAGCCACGATTGGGCGTGGCACTGCCAGTTGGAGCGACGGCAGTCGTAATTGCATCGAATTGAGCGAGGAGCTGCGCTTCCCCCACTCGGTCGGGTTGCTGTATTCCGCCTTCACCGCCTACCTGGGCTTCCGCGTCAATAATGGGGAATACAAGGTGATGGGGATGGCGCCCTACGGCGAACCGCGCTACGTGGACAAGGTCTACAAAGTGGTGCATGTTGCGGATGACGGCTCCGTGGAGATCAATTTGGACTATTTCTCCTATCACCATTCGACCAGCGACACCTATAACCACCGCTTTGTGGAGCTCTTTGGTCCGCCGCGTCGGCCGGAGTCGGAGTTCTTCACCCTGGTGACGCATCCGCGGCGCGACCATCCACAATGGGATGAGCGCGTGGCGGCGGAAAATCAGCGCTTTGCCGACATCGCGGCAAGCATCCAGCTGGTCACCGAGGAAATTATGCTGAAGATGGCACACACCGCCCATCGCAAGACCGGGCTGGATCGGCTAGTCATGGCGGGTGGGGTGGCGTTGAACTCGGTCGGCAACGGGCGCATTATGCGAGAGACACCTTTTAAGGAAGTGTGGATCCAACCGGCGGCCGGCGATTCGGGGGGAGCACTCGGCGCTGCTTTGTACGTGTATCATGTCATTTTGGGGCAACCGCGCCGCTTTGTCCAGGAGCACAGCTACTGGGGTGCTGAATACACCGAGGCACAAATGCGCGAGGCCATCGAGGCGCGCGGTTTCCCCTACCAGCGTTTCGATGATATGGAACAGCTGCTTGACCGCGCTGTGGATACCATCTTGCAGGGGAAGGTGATCGGTTGGTTCCAGGGCCGTTTTGAATGGGGCCCACGCGCGCTGGGCAGCCGCTCGATCCTGGCAGATCCGCGCCGCGAGGAGATGAAAGAGATCGTCAACACCAAAATCAAATTCCGCGAACCGTTCCGCCCATTTGCACCGGTCATCTTAGAAGAACGCGCTGCTGAATATTTCACCACGCCGGGGCTCGACCGCCAGTATCCGCCGCGATTTATGCTGATGGTATCCCCGTTCCGGGAGGATAAACGCGACAAAGTGCAGGCGGTGTGCCACGTGGGCGGCACCGGCCGCATGCAAACCGTGCGTCGCGAGTGGAACCCGGCTTATTACCGCATTGTGGAGAAGTTTGGGGAAGCCACGGGCATCCCTGTGTTGCTCAATACCAGCTATAACCTGCGCGGTGAGCCCATCGTCAACACACCCCAGGAAGCGTTGAACACCTTCGCCAACAGTGACCTGGACCAGCTGGTGATGGGGCCGTTTCTGGTGAGCAAACCGGACCATCTGACGGGTCCCGTCCAGCGTGGGCCGGCGGCGCTGGACTGAAAGACGCAACGACACCCAACGTCATCCCCTCGGCAGAATCGCGGAGCATATCCAGGCTATCACCTAGGCCGAGCTAGGGCTTATAGCCTATTGCATTCTGAGGAATCCCCCTTTATAATAGGATTTAGACAATAAAATCTGTAAGTGCTGCGGGTTTCTCGAGAGGGTGCTCCATCGAGGCAGGCTAGCTACAACGTTGTGCGAATGGGTACATTACCATGGCAAATAGGCGAATACATGAACAGCCGCATCTGATGTTGCCGGAGGCAGCACAGGGGAGCTTTCTCCATTATCAATACCGGCTGCTTGTGATTGAAGATGAGCGCGACATGGCGCGTCTGGTCAGCTATACACTGCGACGCGCCGGGTACGAAGTGCATTGCACCGCTACGGTGGGTGAGGCGCTCGATCTGATCGAGCGCATCGGACTGCCCCATATGGCCATTGTGGATCTGATGCTCCCGGGAATAGGGGGGTTCGAGTTCTGCCGGCGGGTGCAGGAATTCAGCGATTTGCCCATCTTGATCATTAGTGCGATCCATGACAAGGACACCATCATCCGCGGAATTCGGTCGTACGCAGAGGATTACATCACCAAGCCCTTCGATCCCCAAGAGCTCCTGGCGCGTGTGGAACGTGTGCTCAGACGCATTGGCAACTTTGCTTATGCATTACAGCCGGTTGTCCGAGTGGACGACCATCTGGCGGTGAACTTCGTCCGTCAGCAAGCTTATGTGCGCGGCACCCCCGTCGCGATGACACCGTTAGAGACCAAACTCCTCTATATTCTGATGCGCAATGCCGGCCAGGTTGTCACTACCGACTTCTTGCTGCGGCGGTTGTGGCCTCACGAGGAAGTGTACGAGGATGCGTTGCGCGTGCACATTCACCGGCTGCGCCAGAAGATCGAACCGGATCCTGCACGCGCGAACTATATCATCACGCAGCGTGGAGTCGGGTACCTCTTCCCGTCTGCCAGCAATTAAGTTTCATCCAGGTTGCATCGGTATGCTCCCCAGGCAGGGCGGGCACAGAAGCCCACTCGATATCTTCTATTCTCGCCACTCTATCTGAGCCGCGATCGTCAGGGAGCAGCATTGATATTTGTGGGTTTGATTCCATCGTCGGGTTCGCAGAGGCTTTGCAGTAATTCTCCGCGTGCTCTGCGGTGAGAATGGTGTGCTTGCTGACGTGCGCGGCTCGGTTGGATGCGTTTTTCACCACCCTCTCTTTTCTCATCTTGCGAGAAAACCCAAACGGATATAGAATGGATAGAAGGTGAGCGTTCTCAGAGCAATCGATTCTGGTGGAGATCTCCTTTGCAATGAAGAAAGGAGGTGATGGAAGAATTGATATTTCTCTTGTTCCCACTTCACAAGCGGGTAGCAATTCCAGGTTATTAGAGCGTGTATCGTAATCCAAAGAAGGAGGTTGTGCTATGAAACGCATCTATGTGTTCACCTTGCTTTGCCTGATTGTATCCCTCGCACTGTTATCCCCCGGCATGGCGTTGGCGCAGGAGCCCAAAGAGATCGTCGCCACCTATATGCAGGCCGGCACCTATGACAAGGCGGCGGAGGAGCTGGTGCCTGCCTTTGAAGAAGCAACCGGCATCAAAGTAGAGCTGATTGTGGCGCCCTGGGACGTGCTCAACCAGAACCACATCACCGACCTGACCACCGGCACCGGTGCCTACGACGTGATGTCGGGTGAGTTCTGGATCGCCACCGTCTTCGAGCATATGCTACCGTTGGATGAGTATGTCAAGCGTGATAATTACGGTGGCGATTTCATCGAGCGCATCTGGTCACCCGGACCATCCAACTTCTATGATGGCAAGCGCATTGGTGTCCCCTATAGCGCCGACGCCTACGGCATCTGGTACAACACTGAGATCTTCGAGCAGTGCCAGCTAAAGGCCGAGTGGGAGACATGGGACGACTATATCGCCGTCCTGGACAAATTGCAGACCTGCCTGAAGGGCAAGGACATTGCCCCGATGGTGCACTATTTTGGCCAGATCGAGCAGCCCGCTGCCATCTTCCTGGGCATGTACGATGGATACCTGGTGGATAAGAACGGCAACTACGCGCTCGACCGTGAGAGAGCGATCGCAGCGCTGAACAAGATGCAGAGCTTGCTGAAGTACAATCCAGAGGGCGTGTTAGGCTTCGACTTCAACGCGGGCAATGCCGTGTTCCTGGCAGGCAAGGCGGCTACTATGGTCGGTTGGCCCAGCTTCATCCGCGCCAATGCCGATGATCCTGCACAATCCCAGGTGGTGGGCAAGTGGGCGATGGCCAAATTCCCCGGCCCTGGCTTCCCCATGGTGAGTGCGTGGAACCTGTTCATCTCCAAGTACAGCAAGAACCCAGATGCTGCTTGGGAGTGGATCAAGTTTTACGCCAATCCGGAAAACGGCAAGAAATTTATGCTGAAATATGGCATTGGCTCACCGTTCAAGAGCACCTATGAGGATCCGGAGCTGCTGAAGACGCTGGCGCACTTCCTGCCCGGGCAATTGGAGAACCTCAGCCGCGTCAAGTCGCTGCCGTGGACCTTTGCCGCGTTCGAAGCGTTCTTCCGCAACGAAGGTGACTTCCATCAAGGCAAGATCACCGCAGAGGAGATGCTCGACCGTGTGCAGACGGAGTGGAATGAGATCAAGGTGCCCGAAGCACTGATCCAGCTGGCTGATGCCCAGGGCTTGAAGGAGAAATAGGGTAACCCCGGCCACCGTGACCGGCGAGGGGGCGCACGGAGCGCCCCCTCATTTTGCACTGAGTGTCTGGTCACTGCTTTGGAGGGCTCTGCAGTGACGGAAGAAGGGGTTCTGATGAGCGCGATTATGATCACCAAAAAGCGTCGCCGACGGTTGCGCCACGATTGGGCCTGGATGGCCGCTTTTGTGGTGCCAGCCGCGTTGCTTGTCGTCGCAGTGCAATTCTACCCGCTGCTCTTTTCCACTTACTTGGCCACGCAGGATTGGACGCTCACCAGCTCACAGTCCTCGGAGGGGTTCGTTGGCCTACAAAATTTCGCCAAGGTTCTGCAGAATGATGTGTTCCAACGCGCCGTGCGCAACAGTGCCCTGATCACGGGCACGGCGGTGGTGCTGGAGATGATCCTGGGCACCGCGCTGGCTTATCTGGCGGTGGGCAGCAGCCGCGTCATCCGCGCGGTGCGCACGCTGCTCATCCTGCCGTTGGTGATCGCGCCGGTGGCCGCCGGCACGCTATGGCGCATGATGCTCAACTCGCAGATGGGGCTGACCAACTACCTGCTGAGCTTCCTGGGCATCCGGGGTCCCGACTGGCTGGGCAACGCTGACTGGGCACTGGTCTCGGTCATTATCGTGGACGTGTGGATGACCACCCCCTTCGTGCTCTTGGTGGTGTTGGCCGGGTTGAGCAGCATCCCGGATGAGCTGCACGAGTCGGCTGCGCTGGACGGCGCCTCGCGTTGGAAATTGTTCATCTACATCGACGTGCCGCTGATGGCGCCATTGTTGCTACTGACTTTTCTGTTCCGCATGTTGGAATCGCTGCTTTCCCTTGACTCGATTTACACGCTCACTCTGGGCGGCCCGGGATATGCCACGTTTACGATGACCTACTACATTTAC
>JASFBB010000142.1:0-2360 GCA_036172345.1 Anaerolineae bacterium | reverse complement strand
CGCCTCCTTCCGCCCGGGCGAGGAGGGCGAAGGGGGCGATGGGATCACGATTGTCCACTTAGCAGTGGAATAGGTTAACAGGCTATGCCTTGGTATCCCCCTTTTTGGCTGCCTCCACTGGTGATCTTTCTGATCAGCTTGATCGTTGCACTGGTGACGGCACCGCTGAGTATTTGGATAGGGCGACGTTGGATGCTGATGGACCGCCCGGGTGGTCGCCGCACACACGGACAGATGGTGCCCCGCAGTGGTGGTATTGCGTTGTTTTTGGCCTTTTTCTGCGGGGCAGGGATAGCGCTGATCCTTTGGCCACCGACGAGCCCAGAAGATATGCGCCGCCTGTTCGCCGTGTTGACGGGCAGTGGCATTGTGTTCCTCTTCGGCCTGTGGGATGACCGACGAGAATTGCCTGCTTGGCCTCAATTTCTCGCCCAGGCGTCAGTGGCACTGGTGGCGGCGGCGGGCACCGTGTTTATCGAACGTTTCACCAACCCGCTGACTGGTCAGCTGGTGATCATCCCTGACTTGGTGCCCTATGTAGGTTGGGGTCTCGTGGTGGCAATCACGCTCTTTTGGGTGATGGGGATGATCAACACCGTGAACTGGTTGGATGGCTTGGATGGGTTGGCGGCCGGCGTCGGTTGCATCGCGGCAGTGTTGTTCGCCATTCATTCGTTCCGTCTGGGCCAGGCGGAGATAGCCCTGTTCCCTACTGCGCTGGCAGGTGCCTGCCTAGGCTTTCTGCCTTTCAACTTCCATCCGGCGCGCGTCTTTATGGGAACCTCAGGAGCAATGTTGCTAGGCTATGCACTGGCAACGCTTTCCATCTTGGCGCCAGCCCGCATCGCTACCGCCTTGCTCGTGTTGGGTGTGCCCATCGTCGATGTCGCATGGATCATTGTGCAACGTTGGCGACGCGGCGTTTCGGCAACACAATCGGGACGCGATCATCTGCACCATCGCTTGCTCCAGCTGGGATTGAGCCAACGCCAGATCGTAGGGCTATATTACATGCTGTGCATAGCGTTTGGCGCTATGGCGCTAGTAGGACCATCACCACGCTTCAAGCTGGTAGTGTTGGGTGTGCTGAGCTTGGGGGTGCTGAGCGCACTGGCATGGTTGTCGCGTAGGCCATGAGCAAGACGGAGATGTACATCCACTGAGAACGCCAAGACGCAAGAATTCAGGGCATGTATCGGCGATGCGAACAAGGAATTGAGCACTCGTGTGCTCGGAAAATCACGTCACTGGGCCGTGTTTTGTGTGGCACGTGTGCAAATTTGCCAGAATCATCCGGCTGTTCTATAATATGTGACTTGGCTCTGATATAGAAGCACTACGGTGCAACAATCTGGTAAATCGGGAGTGGGTCTTCGTTGGTGCAGCGCAAAACACAGACACCCAAATATTGGCAAGATCTCACCATCCAATCCGACGACATCGAATACCTCTTTAAAGTGCTGCTAGACAGCGCTCAGCCGCACACCACGGAGCAGCTGGCTCTCGCCCTGATCCAGCATCGCCTTGAACAAGAGGAATTGGCGATGCAAATAGAGATGGAAGGGGGTGTGGTGTATCAGCCGCAGGGGCATTATGAAATTGGGGAGCGGCTGGTGTTCCCGCGGTACAACTATGCTGGCGGCACTGTCGTGGGACAACGTGCCGGATACCATCCCCGGTACGGCAACTTCTCGGTGATTCAGGTGGACTTTGGCGCGCCATATGGTGTGCGCGAGTTCGCAACTGAGTTCTCCTATGCTCATCCACTGAACGTTGGCGATGGCCGTGGTACGATGGATGAGGGGAAAGTCTCTGCAGTTGAGCTATACACACACTACCACAGCTGGATTGTGCCCAAGCTGCTCGAGACGCTGCAGGTCCATCCCGATTTCGCACATTTCCAAGATGTATGGCTGCTGAAAGGTCTGCTGGTGCCCATCAACGCGGGACACCTGAATATCGCTGAAGCCGCGATCGATTATAACGGCCGACCGCTGCCCGCATCCGTGCTATTAGAAGATCTGGAGCTGCCCTCAACAACCTCTCCCGCTGTACAGGAGTTTTCACTAAACTGCGCGTTAACAGCGGATGAACGTTTCGCGAATGTCGGCCCGCGTGGGCAAGTGCTGTGGTATCTACGTCGCATGATGCCGCAAGCTCTCGAACAGGTGCCACGGCATCTCGAACTGCCCGAGCTGTCGTTTGATCTCGAGCAATTGGACGATGATTTGCGCCATCTGTTGATCGAGATCGACGACGAAGCGACCGACTATAGTGTGTTGCCTGTGCCGCCCACTCCTGGCGACGAGGTTACCTTGGTGCTCAGCTGGCCCCATCGTCGGGCCGGCACATTGCCGATC
>JASFBB010000141.1:0-3536 GCA_036172345.1 Anaerolineae bacterium | reverse complement strand
GTGGGGGCACCACTGACGACAATCATGCCAGGATTGACTGCCTTGATCGCCTGATAAGCGGCGCGCAACATGGCCACATACTGGTCGGGTGGCATGGGTGCCCCACCACCCTCATACCACAGGTTCTGCTCATTCCACACCTCAATGGCTTGCACTTTGCCGTTGTAGCGGCTGGCCACCTGGGAGAGGAAGTTAGCGAAGGTATTCGGATCGGCAGGTGGCCCTTCGACGCTCATATCCGAGTTGGGCGGGCGCGCCCAACGTGGGGCTTTGGGAATACTCAGCAATACTTTAATACCCGCGCCTGCATACGTGCCGATGACATCATCCCACATACCCCATTGATAGTTGCCCGGTTCAGGTTCCACCTCTTTCCAAGGCATTTGCAGCTTCACCCAGCGAAACCCCAGCGCCTGGATATGGGCGATGTTAGACACCTTATTGCCGCGCGGATCCACCTGAATACCATAATCGAACGGCAAATTGCCCTGCGCTGGAGGTGGTGCGCCTTGAGCGGCTTGTGCAGGCGCTGGTTGTTCGGACTCCTGTGGCTTAGGCTTGGGTTTCGGTTTAGGGGTTGGAGTCGGCGCGGGCAAAGGCGTTGGGGTCGGCACTGGCGTCGGTGTGGCAACCAGCACTTGGACACTGCTGCGCGCCGCGGTGCTGTTGCCACCATCGGTCGATATGGCCGCTGCGATCAAATACTGACCGCCCTGCTGCGGTGCGGTCCAGGCATAACGTGGCGCTGTAATGTCCGACTTTTCCTGGGCAATCACACCACCAGCGTCGTCCTGTACAGTCCAGACAACAGAAAATTGATTCTCAACCGGCGGGATCACCAGGTTAATGAACTTACGCATCACTTCCCAGATCTGCGCGTCGTTGTCCTCACCCAACAGATTCTGCACTGCTACGCCCCGCAGGTTGTATTCGGCGACATATTGCAGCTTGCGCGCGATGCTGGCCGCGTTCTCAACCCACACGGTACGTTGTTGGCCATTGGGATCTACATAGGCGAACCAGTAGATACCGCTGGCTGGGTCAAATTGGATACCAGTGGATTGCTGCAATGTTTCCAAGCTAAAGGTCACCTGCTGACCAGGATTGACCACCGTGCTACCCCCCTCAATGTTCACCCGACTGAATGGCGCCAGTGCATCGACATAGGGGATTTGATGCCGTGTGCCATCCTGCATCTGCTCAATGCTGCGCGTGGAAACCAGCAGCTGGATTTTGTAACGGTTCACTTGTCCAACTGCCCATGAGAGCAGCGCATCCATCTGCCCGCCCGGTTCATAGGCGCGCATGTCAGTGGGTACCGGGATCTTTACAATGTCGGCCGCCATTCCGATAGCCGTCCAATCGAAAATCCCAGTGTCCCAGCTCTCCGCCGATATCTGCACGGGCATCCCCAAGCGCACCGAAAGCAGCTTTTGATTTTGATGTAATGCATCGGCCAGCTCGCGGACAAAAAGGGAAAAATCCCCCTTCAGCTCAGGGCTGAAACCACGATAGTCGATATCCACGCCCGGGTAGGCATTACGCACCACCAGCTCGACAATGCGTTGAATGTGCCGCTCGCGGGCAGCAGGATCGATCAACATATTATCGATCAGATCACTGCGCACCACTCCGCTTTCCTCCCAGTTGCGCAGCGTCGGCATTACAATGTATGTCGCGTTCTGATCCGGACGCAACAAGGCACCCAGATCGCCACGGATCTCACCATCGCCATCCAAATAGAGGCCCTGGGAGTTGATCTCGACGATGGTATCGCGTGCCTGTTCCGGTACAGTGGAGGCAGACGCCAAATCTGCAGACACAGAGGGTTGCAATGGTTTAGTCTGCATAATCACCGCCGATGCAGGCAGAAAATCGAGATTCGACTCGATGATAGCATCTCCAGGTGGGATAACATGTGGCAGCCACACCCATGTGTCCCCATCCCATGAGTACAAATCGATAGTGCGCAGCGGATTAACGCCGCCTGGCAAAGGCAACGAGAGCACCACGCGGTTGGGGGGCACATCGCCTTTGAACTGAATGCGATAGAAAGGGCTTTTCATCACCAGCCATGGGGGTATGCTCTCCGCTCCGGCCAACAGGTCACTCCCAGCCGATCCCTCCAGAAAATCACTGCGTGGCACGATGGAGAACTTGACCCGGGTTCTGCCTTGTACTCCTTCAGGCAAGATGGCGAGCTGGGCACCATCCTCCAGCGTGATCACCTTACCTTCTTGGGCCGACACCCGTTCATAATCCCAAGCTAGGAGGCGTTCACCCAATGAGATAGGGGGAAGCAATAACCCTGCGATCAGGAGCACCACGATCAAACCGTAGATGATCAGACCCGCCAGGGTGGTTTCAATTGCCCTCTCCAAAGGGCGTAATTGGCTTCTGCTCATGCGGTTGGCCATCGTAATCGAACCATCTCCTTCTCCACAAACATTGCCGATCCCTTAAAAAGAAAAAACGGTAGACTTAACGAGCGATCGCACTCTGTCGGATAGCAAGGCACAAGCCGGATGTCACACATCGACTTGCGCCCTGAACGGTCAGGATTCATCCCCTGTTTGTCACCACTATCCGACGTTCCCCGTCTACCGCTTGATCTATGTGCAGGATGTAACGCCATTTAAATACATATTTTAGCATGGGCATATCTCATTGGCAAAACGCGCGAAGAGGCGTCAGAAAACGTAGAACAAGCGTGTCGGCGTAGTACAGATTCTCTCTTTTGGTGCATCATAGGGTATCTTAGAGACATTGTGCCCTATGCAATACGTTGTTTTTCCACGGCACTTGGGTCATCATGCGCGGACAGGGAGGCATACATCTATGGAAACTGCTATGAGATTACAAGGACGCGTGGCCATCGTGACAGGAGGTGGTCGTGGCATCGGCAAAGCTGTTGCCCTGGCTTACGCCCGTGAGGGTGCTGACATAGTGGTCGCAGCCCGCAGTCGCGGTGAAATCGAACAAACAGCCCACGAGGTAGAGATGCTCGGACGCAATGCCCTGCCAGTCCAGGTGGATGTTTGCCAGGTGAATCAGGTAAACGCCATGGTAGCTGCAACATTGGAACGGTTCGGACGGGTGGACATCCTCTTCAACGCTGCCGGCAGCCGCGCGGTCGCACCATCGGAAGAGTTGGCCTATGAGGATTGGCAGCGTGTCATCAACACCAATCTCACAGGCAGCTTTCTGGCCAGCCAAGCGGTCGCCAGGCCTATGAGGCAAGCCGGCTACGGCAAGATCATTATGGTGGGCTCTATGCAAGCACATAGCGGGGCCCCTTTTCGCGCCGCTTACATTGCCAGCAAGACAGGATTATTGGGTTTAACACGTGGTCTAGGTGTCGAGTGGGCCAAATACGGCATCAATGTTAATATGCTTTCACCCGGGTACTTTGCCACCGATATTATTATGCACCAGATTCAGATCGGTCAGCTTAATCTGGAAGCGATCGAAAAGCGAACGCCAATGGGACGCCTAGGCAAAATGGAAGACCTGACCGGCCCTGCCATCTTCCTGGC
>JASFBB010000140.1:0-3431 GCA_036172345.1 Anaerolineae bacterium | reverse complement strand
CCCACCTACCCACGTGGGTTCCCTCCGGATTTGATCGCCGAGTTCGAGCGACGCATCGGGCGCTGTGTCCTGGGCAACTATCCTGCTTCCGGCACAGCCATTATCGAGGAGCTAGGGGCGCAACATATGCGCACCGGATGTCCCATTGTATACACCAGTGCGGACAGCGTCTTCCAGATCGCCGCACACGAGGAGATCATCCCGATAGAGGAGCTGTACCGCATGTGTCAGATAGCTCGCGACCTGCTGAGTGGCGAGCATGCCGTAGCGCGCGTGATCGCGCGGCCATTTGTAGGACGACCGGACAACTTTCGGCGCACGGAGCGACGGAGAGATTTTTCACTTCCCCCACCAGCCGAAACCGTTCTGGATGTGCTTAAGGCGACAGGAAAATCTGTCATCGGGGTGGGCAAGATCGAGGACATCTTTGCATATCGTGGTCTCACGGACAGTGTTCACACCACAAACAATATGGAGGGTGTGGACGCCATACTGACCCTTATGTCTCATCCCGGCGAAGGTCTCATCTTCGCCAATTTGGTAGACTTCGACATGCTCTATGGGCATCGCAATGACCCTCACGGTTATGCACGAGCGCTAGAGCAATTTGATGCGCGATTGCCAGAGCTTCAGGAAGGACTGCGCGACGGAGATGTCTTGATGCTCAGCGCCGATCACGGCAATGATCCCACCACGCCCAGCACCGATCACTCCCGCGAGCGGGTGCCCATTCTAGTGACCGGGCCTCGCATACGCCGTGGTGTCGCATTGGGAACACGCAGCAGCTTCGCTGATGTAGCAGCCACTGTAGCGGAATTATTGGGCGTAAAATGGGGTGGTGCCGGACAGAGCTTTGCGCCGTTGATCCTCTCATGAGGTGAGAGGGCGGAAGAAACAGGTGCGTTGTCCAGTATGACATGCCGGCCCAGCTGGCGTAACACGCACCAAGAGAGAATCTCCATCGCAGTCATACCGGATTTCTACCAGGCGCTGGATGTTGCCGCTGGTAGCACCCTTGTGCCAGAGCTGGCGCCGGCTGCGGCTCCAAAACCAGGTTTCTCCTGTCTCGATGGTTAATCGAAGTGCTTCGCGGTTCATATAGGCGAGCATCAGAACTTCGCCCGTATGGGCGTCCTGGACGATTGCCGGGATCAGCCCGTTTTCATCGAAAATGAGCTCGTCGACGACGTTCATCGTCGTACCCAAACGCCTCGTTCTGCCAGAAAGTCTTTCACTTGAGCGATAGAAAAGATGCGGAAATGGAACAAGCTGGCCACCAAGGCGGCATCCGCGTTTCCTTCGGTCAATACGTCGTAGAAGTGCTCCAGTGCGCCGGCCCCGCCGCTGGCGATCACAGGGATGTTGACAGCATCGGCTACAGCGCGCGTGAGCTCGATGTCGTAACCAGCTTGAGTTCCATCGCGGTCCATACTAGTAAGCAAGATCTCTCCTGCTCCTCGCCTTTCACACTCAATCGCCCACTCAATGGCGTCCAGGCCAGTACGCCTGCGTCCTCCGTGGGTGGTTGTTTCCCATTCTTTGTAAGAGGTGTCCAATCGACGACGGGCATCAATTGCTACCACGATAGCATTGCTGCCAAATGCACGTGCGCCGCGGGTGATCAAATCAGGGTCACGCACGGCAGCGGTGTTAATGCTCACCTTGTCGGCGCCGGTGGAGATGATAGCGCGCATATCCTCCACACTGGATATCCCACCTCCGACCGTGAAAGGGATAAAGACTTTCTCGGCCACGCGTCGGGCCATCTCAAGCGTCAGCCCACGTTGTTCATAGCTCGCTGTAATGTCCAGGAAAACTAGCTCGTCGGCACCCTCTTCGTCGTAAATTTGGGCTTGTTCAACGGGATCACCGGCATCACGCAGCTGTACAAACTGCACCCCTTTGACGACACGGCCGTCCTTGACATCCAGACATGGGATGATGCGCTTCGCTAACATCGTGTCACCTGCTCTTCCTAATCATGAACGCGCTAGAGCGAGTGCCTGCTTGAGGTCAACTTGGCCCGTATAAAGCGCTTTACCAATGATAATACCTTCCACTCCTGCCCATTCCCTCTGCTTGACCTGTTGTATGTCTGCCAACGAAGCGACCCCACCGGAGACGATCACTTTTAACCTCGTCGCTTGAGCGAGGGTCGCACATGCCGTCACATTTATCCCGCTCAGCATGCCATCGCGCTTGATATCCGTATATACGACACGTGGCACCCCAGCTTCTTGGATGCGCTCGACCAACTCAGAGAGAGCTATGCTGCTGGTTGTCTGCCAACCGTGTATGGCAACTCGGCCTTCTCGCACGTCAAGGGCCACAGCTATGGATTCTGCGCCGAACCGACGAACCGCTTGATCCATTATCTCAGGCGCGACAACCGCTACTGTCCCCAGCACCACACGCCGGATGCCCAAGCTCAGAACATCCTCAATCCCACGGAGCGAACGCAATCCACCCCCCAGTTGCACCGGTATTGTGATCGCCTTAAGAA
Source organism: Anaerolineae bacterium (assembly GCA_036172345.1). Classification (GTDB taxonomy): domain Bacteria; phylum Chloroflexota; class Anaerolineae; order 4572-78; family NAK82; genus NAK82. The sequence continues at coordinate 928 of JASFBB010000140.1, read as the reverse complement.
TATCACGCAGAGCAGCCAGGTTGGCAGCGGCTGTCTCGCTTTCACCCAACGCGCCATCCAGATTGACGATGTGTAACCATTCTGCACCCAGCTGTTCCCAATGCAGAGCGGTGGCAACAGGGTCTTCGCTGAAAACAGTCTCTGCTTGCGGATCGCCTTGCTTCAGGCGTACGCAGCGACCGCGCCGCAAGTCAATGGCCGGATAGATGATCATAGGTATACTCAAGAAAATTGCGCAAGATGGTCAATCCCACACGGCCGCTTTTCTCGGGATGAAACTGCACTGCCCAGATGTTATCACGTGCCACTATCGAGGGGAAGTGATCTCCGTAGTCAGTAGTCGCCACTAGGATTGTCTCATCGTCCGTGATGGCATGATACGAATGGGCGAAGTATACAAACGCCCCCTCTGGTACGTCTTTCAGCAAGGGATGATCCCGGCGTTGGTGAATTTGGTTCCATCCCATATGTGGCACTGTAAGAGATGGGGGGAAGCGAACCACCCGACCCGGCAGTATTCCCAATCCACGATGCAAACCCATCTCTTCGCTTTCTGTGAACAGGAGCTGCAACCCTACGCAGATACCCAAGAACGGACGGCCACTCTTGATGAACTGACGGAGTGCTCTGTCCAGGCCATTTTGATGCAGACCTTGCATGCCGTCTCCAAAGGCGCCCACTCCCGGAAGCACGACTGCACCTGCGCCGAGAACCGTGCTGGGATCTTGAGTGATCAGCGGTGTCGTGCCCAGAAATTCAAACGCCTTCTGCACACTGCGTAGGTTGCCAATGCCGGCATCCACAATCACTATCTGCATTTCTTTTCAAAGTGCCCTTGAGGTCTACGCCTCGATAACGCGTTTGGTGCTGGGTATCTCGCCCGCTAACGATGGGTCGGGACGGGTTGCAGCTCCTGTTCACAGAAAGC
>JASFBB010000139.1:0-7405 GCA_036172345.1 Anaerolineae bacterium | reverse complement strand
GTTCGCTGGCGTGGATTTATGCCGTCTATGTGCTATGCAATCTGGTGGGTACACCGCTCTGGGCGAGGTTGTCGGATGCTTTCGGACGTCGCTCTATTTACATCGTGGATGTGCTGCTATTTGCCTTGGGCTCTGCGATGGTAGCACTGGCGCCTTCCTTCGCTGTGGTGTTGTTTGGACGCGCGGTGCAAGGTTTGGGTTCCGGTGGTATCTTTCCGGTCGCCAGTGCGGTGATTGGTGACACGTTCCCGGCCGAAAAGCGGGGCAGTGCCTTGGGCCTGATCGGCGCTGTGTTTGGCATTGCATTCATCATCGGGCCGGTGCTCGGGGGCGTGCTGTTGCTCGTCGGGTGGCAATGGCTGTTCGTGATCAATTTGCCCATTGCGTTGGCCATCATTGCGGCCGGCTGGCGCTTGTTGCCGACAGTGCGACCGGCGCGCCAGGGCGATTTCGACAAAGTTGGCATGGCCATCCTGGCCGTTTTGTTAGCCTCGTTGGCATACGGCATCAATCGCTTGGATACCAATGCCATTGTGGAGAGCTTGGGATCGCTAAATGTATGGCCCTATTTGTTGATCGCCATAGCGTTGTTGCCCGTGTTTGTGTGGGTGGAACAACATATCACTGGGCCGGTGTTGCGTCCCGGGCTATATCGTAGCCGCCAGATGCAGCTGGTCATTATCTTGGCTACCGGTGCCGGGTTGATTGAGTCTGGGATCGCTTTTATTCCTCAGTTGGCGGTGGCAGCCTATCATGTTGCTGCTTCCACGGCCAGCTTTATGCTCTTACCGTTGGTGATCGGCGTGGCTATCGGCTCGCCGGTTGTCGGGCGACTGCTCGACCGCTATGGTTCACGCGTTGTGGTGCTGGGTGGAACGGTCCTGATGAGTGCCGGGGTGCTTGGGTTGGCGCTATGGGGGGCTCAGCAGGTGTTCCTTTTCTACGGGAGCACCACATTGATCGGCTTTGGTGTCGCCAGTTTGATCGGTGCCCCTTTACGCTATATCGTGTTGGGCGAAGCGCGCCCAGAGGAACGTGCTTCCGCGCAGGGGTCGGTCAATCTATTTATCGGAGCAGGGCAGATGGTAGGAGGCGCAGCAATTGGTGCCATTGCCGGCTCGCTGGGTGGCGGGGTCAGAGGGTATAGCACAGCGTACCTCATCGCAGGAATGCTCTCTTTGTTCATGGTGGTCGCGTCACTCGGGTTAAAGACGCGTGTTCAAGAGCTTCAAGCAAGGCGACAGGGCGAGGAATTTGCGGGTGTGTGACGTCCAACCGGATTCCCTATGGCCGGCCGAGAATAGATGCCTTGAAAGTGAACTTCTCGTTATCCGATATGCACGTATAAAGGTGAAAAGTGGGACACTTTTCAACCTTTTTCTCCATTGACGGATTCATCCGGTAGGTTTACAATTTTGGTTGACAGGACTGTGTGTATTTAGGGTGGGTGGATTGTCGCGCTTATGAAGTATCATATCTGGACGGTTGGCTGTCAGATGAATAGTTCCGATTCGTTGCGAGTCGCGGCAGCGCTGGAGGCATATGGGTGCGAGCACACCGAGGATGTCCGTCAAGCGGATATTGTGGTGCTGAACACGTGTGTGGTGCGCCAGAGCGCAGAGGATCGCGCAAGCGGATTCCTCTGGTCGCTCAAGCCACTCAAAGAGCGTCGGCCTTCGCTCGTCATCGCGTTGATGGGGTGTATGGTGGGCATCCGAGGCAATGGTCGGCTGCGCGAACGGTTTCCTCACGTGGACGTTTTTATGTCCCCTGGCGATGTCCAACCCTTGCTGAGCTATCTGGAACAACTGTCGCTCCAGGCGGGAACAGAGCGCTGTGGTGGGGATTATCCTATCTTGCCCGCTTATCTATGCGGCCAGCTGGTCAGCGCGCCGGTGCCGGTTGTGTTGGGGTGTAATCATGTGTGCAGCTATTGTGTTATCCCGGCACGACGCGGCCACGAGCGCAGCCGGCCACTTGCTACCGTCGTCTCAGAAGTCGAAACGTTGGCGCAGAATGGTGTGCGCGAGGTGGTATTGCTCGGACAAATCGTGGATCGTTATGGCTGGGATCTGGGGCGTGATGCACCACGTCTTCCTGATTTGCTGGCGGCTGTGTCAACGGTGGAGGGCATTGTACGGGTGCGCTTCCTAACCAGCCATCCCAGCTATTTTGAGGAGCCCCTGATCGAGGCGGTCCGCACCTTGCCCAAGGTGTGCGAGCACATCGAGGTGCCCATCCAGGCCGGCGACGATGAGATCTTGCGGCGCATGCGGCGTGGCTATTCCGTGGATGATTATCGTCGATTGATCGAGCGCATTCGCGAGCGGGTGCCAGGTTGTTCCATTGCGACGGACGTGATTGTCGGCTTCCCTGGGGAGACGGAACGGCAATTTCAGAATACGCTCAACGTGTTAGCCGAGCTGGAGATGGACGTGTGCCATGTGGCAATGTATTCGCCACGCCCGGGCACGTTAGCAGCTGCCACGATGGTGGACGATGTGCCGCCTGAGGAAAAGAAGCGCCGCCTAGACGCTGTGAACACACTGCAAGAGGAAATCGCTGCGCGTATCAATCGTCGCCTGCTGGGCCAGCGCGTGGAAATCCTTGTGGAGGGTAAGCAAAAGGGCAAGTGGAAAGGGCGTACGCGTACCAATAAGCTGGTCTTCTTCGCCGACGATAGCAGCCGTGACTGGCGCGGTGAATTAGCTGAGGTTGTGATCACATGGAGTGGTCCATGGAGTATGCAGGCCGAGCTGGTGACAGAATGTGAGAAAGGATGCGCCGTGGAAGCGCGTTTCTCTGGTTCGAGGTCATCCGAGGGTTAGTGCTTTTTCGCTGCTCGCTTGCATATGCGCGCTGCTTGAACCCGTCACTTTTCCTCATCGAATCCGCTGAACGCCTTCTTAGAGACGATCCCCATCGAGGGGATGATCTCTAATATAATCTCAACATAATTCTTATGTGACTCTAATGTCCCTCAGCTAAGCTGAGGGCGAACGTCGAGCTTTGCCACAGGTTTGGTGCAAGGTGAGACGGTTACAATGTCCACACGCAGAGGGATGTTTTCTCCCCATGTGTCGTGGCATCAAAACTTGTAGTTGGGGGTTGGAGTATGGATTTAAACAAGTACACACAGAAAGCTCAGGAGGCCATTCTCGCCAGTCAGGAGCTGGCGCGGGAATATAATCACAGTCAGATCGAGCCGTTGCACCTGTTGGCGGCACTGCTGCGCCAGTCAGATGGTGTGGTGCCCCAGATTGTGCAGCGCGTGGGTGCCAGTCCGGGTCTGTTGTTGAGTGACCTAGAGACTGAGTTGAATCGTCGTCCTAGGTCTTATGGCCCCACGGCACAGATCGGCGTGTCACGTGCTTTGGTTGATGTCGCGGCCGAGGCGGAGCGCATTGCGGCTCAAATGCGTGACGAATATGTCAGCACGGAGCACCTTTTGCTGGCGCTAGCGCGCTCGCGGGATGCGGTGCGCGACCGTTTGGCGCATTATGGCCTGAACGAGAATACCATCTTGCAGGCGCTGACGCAGATTCGCGGCAGCCAGCGCATCACCAGTCCCACGCCGGAGAGCACTTATCAAGCGTTGGAGAAGTATGGGCGCGACCTGACCGAGCTAGCACGACGCGGTAAGTTGGATCCGGTGATCGGGCGCGACAAGGAGATCCGTCGCGTGATCCAGATCCTCAGTCGGCGCACCAAGAACAACCCGGTGCTGGTCGGCGACCCGGGCGTAGGGAAGACCGCGATCGTCGAGGGCCTGGCACAGCGCATCGTGAAAGGCGATGTGCCTGAAGGGCTTAAGGATAAACGCGTTATCACGCTCGATATGGGCGCACTGATAGCGGGTGCGAAATATCGCGGCGAGTTTGAAGAGCGTCTCAAGGCAGTGCTCAAGGAGATCACCGATAGTGAGGGCAAGATCATCCTCTTTATCGACGAGCTGCACACGGTGGTAGGTGCCGGCGCTGCCGAAGGCGCTATGGATGCCAGCAATATGCTGAAGCCGATGCTGGCGCGTGGTGAGCTGCACGCTATCGGTGCAACCACATTGGACGAGTATCGCAAGCATATCGAGAAGGATGCTGCGCTGGAGCGCCGCTTCCAGCCGGTGTTGGTGGAAGAGCCCAGCGTGGAAGAGGCGATCAGCATCCTGCGAGGGCTGAAAGAGCGCTACGAAGTGCACCACGGTGTGCGCATCACCGATAGTGCCGTGATCGCTGCGGCAACGCTCAGCCACCGTTACATCAGCGATCGCTTCCTGCCCGACAAGGCGATTGACCTGATCGACGAGGCGGCCAGCCGTCTCAAGATGGAAATCGACAGCAAGCCGCAAGAATTGGATGCGCTCGACCGTCAGATCATGCAATTGGAGATCGAGCGCGAGGCGCTTAAGAAAGAGAAAGATGAAGCAAGCAAGCAGCGGTTAGCCGAGCTGGAGAAAGAGCTGGCTGATCTGCAGGGGGAATCGCGCCGTCTGGCAGCGCGTTGGCAAGCGGAGAAAGCAGCTATCCAGGCACTTCGGCAAGCCAAGGAGGAGATCGAACGTACCCGCATTGCAATCGAGCAAGCAGAACGACGTGCCGATTTAGAGGAGGCAGCACGCCTGCGTTATGGCCGCCTGCGCGAGCTGGAGGCACAGCTGCAGCAGTATGAAGCACGCCTGGTCGAGCTGCAAAAGGGTTCGCCATTGCTGAAGGAAGAGGTGGATGCTGAAGACATCGCCGAGGTGGTGTCCAGCTGGACAGGTATCCCGGTCAGCAAGCTGTTGGAGGGCGAACGCGAGAAATTGCTCCATATGGAGGAACGGCTGCATCGGCGCGTCGTTGGCCAGGATGAGGCCATCAAAGCGGTCTCTGCTGCCGTACGTCGCGCACGTGCTGGGATGCACGATCCCAATCGCCCCATCGGTAGTTTTCTGTTCCTGGGGCCGACCGGGGTGGGCAAGACCGAGCTGGCGCGTGCGTTGGCTGAATTCCTGTTCGATGATGAGAATGCCATGATCCGCATTGATATGAGCGAGTATCAAGAGCGTCATACGGTGGCACGGCTCATCGGTGCCCCGCCGGGTTATGTTGGTTACGAGGAAGGTGGTCAGCTGACCGAGGCAGTGCGGCGCAAGCCTTATAGCGTGGTGCTCTTCGACGAAATCGAAAAGGCCCACCCGGAGGTCTTCAATGTGCTACTGCAAGTGCTCGATGATGGCCGGCTGACCGATGGTCATGGCCGCACGGTTGATTTCAAGAACACGGTCATCATCATGACCAGCAACATTGGCAGTCATTACATTATGGAGCTGGGAATGGAGGCGGCGGAGCACAAGGTAATGGAAGCGCTGCGACAACACTTCCGGCCTGAGTTCCTGAACCGCATCGATGAGATTGTTGTCTTCCACAGCTTGACCCGCGAGCACTTGGCGCGTATCGTAGACATCCAGGTGGAACGCCTGGAGAAGCTGCTGGCCGCTCGTCGTTTGACACTGGTACTAGATGTGGCAGCACGCAACTTCTTGGCTGAGAAGGGTTATGACCCAGTCTTCGGAGCGCGGCCGCTCAAGCGTGCCATCCAGCGCTACTTGCAGGATCCGTTGGCTGTGGCAATCCTAAACGGACAGTTTTACGAAGGTGACACCATTTATGTCGGCGTTGAGGGAGATCGTTTGACCTTCCAACGTGCTCCTGCCCAGGCAGGTGGTAACGGCGCAGAACAACCTGAGACAGTTGTTGTAGAGGGAGAGATTGTAGAGTAAAGGGTAGTTCGGTTTCTCGACTGGCAGGGTGTGGCATCTTGGATATGTCCGGACAATGCTGCACCCTGTTCGTATTTTCTTGGTCCTCACTGGACTTTAGTCGCCGCGGATGCTTCTTGAGCTATCCGTTGTGCGAGTGCGCGTACCTCGGGCAAGTTCCCGGATTGAGCCAGTTGTTCTAGCTCCTGACACATTTGAGCCACACGGCGCAGTCGCTGTGCTATCGTGCGCTGAGCAATGAAGGCGCGTGCAAGATCCTGCCCATAGGCAAGCGTTTGTTGGTGTGCTATCTCCATCTGAGCGCGCAGCGAGAGGGGTGGTTGTTCGGAAACTGTCGGCAGGACTACCCGGAAGCAACTCCCTTTTCCCACGGTGCTGGACACCTTGATGTGCCCTCCATGGAGCTCAATTGCGCGTTTAGCAATGGCCAGCCCCATGCCTAAGCCACCTTGCCGACGCGTCATATGTCCTTCTACCTGGTAGAACATATCGAAAATCCTTCCCTGCTCAGCAACCGGGATACCCACCCCACTATCCTCGACCTCCAGCACTGTCTGCCCATCTTCTTGGAAGGTGCGCACGTAGACTGTCCCACCGCGACGATTGAACTTGATAGCGTTGTCCAGCAAATGACCGATAGCCTGGGTCAGCATTATGCGGTCACCACCCACCAACAGAGGACGACCACTGGGCTGCACTATAACCTTGATCTCTGCCTGGTTAGCCTGATGGGAGATCGCGAGAACTGCCTGTTCGACCACATGGTTCAGATCGAATTGGTCCGCAGCTCCTTCGGAGGTGCCGCTGCGCACCGCTGCGAAGTTCACCAGCTCGTTGACAATTGTCTTCAGACGATTGGCGGCGCTGAGGATCGCTTGGATGGATTCTGATGCGATGGTGTCGGGTACTTTAGCCAGATCTTCGCTCAGAACGCTGGCAAAGCCTAGGATGATGGCCAGAGGAGTACGCAGCTCATGCGCCGCGATGTCGATGAACTCTTCCTTGAGTCTCTCCAGGCGCTTGCGTTCTGTCAGGTCGAACAAGCTGATCACCCAGCCTTGCTGAGCGCCGGCAGCAAGTGGAGCGCCCGTAACCTGGATCGCGCGTTGGTGAGAGGGATAGGATAAGGTGACCTCAACGTTGACAAAGGGGGTGCGATGTTCCGCAGCACTGAGGAGCGCCGTTACGAGCTGTTGTGAGGGTATCAGCTCGCTCAGATGACATCCCACACAGTTGTGACGCTCGACCAGTGCCTCAAAATGGGGATTGACCTGGACGACGATCATCTGTTCATCCAGGACAGCCAACCCGTTAGGAGCTGTGGCCCACACGATGCGCAGTTTCTGGTTAGCAACCTCCAGCTCCTGGCGCCTGGCACGTTCTTGCCGGTAGACGCGCACCAAGTCCTCGCCATATCGCTTGGCCTGCGCATAGGCCATCTCAGCTTCGTCTGGCGTCTCAGGAGGACGTTCGTTCATCATCTGCTTGGCTCCAAGCTGGGTGACACTCTGCTTACTTATGTCAGTTTATGTAAGTGTAATGCAAGAACTTTTATTACGCAAGGGCGAGCTTGAGGGCGTTGAAAAAGTCCTCCAAGGCATTACCACGTAGGGACGGGTTCAGAACCCGCTCCTGCCACCATAGGAA
>JASFBB010000138.1:0-3766 GCA_036172345.1 Anaerolineae bacterium | reverse complement strand
GGCCAGCAGAGCGCTCGCGGCAGTGTGCACCTCCTCTGGCAGCCCCGCGGTTTCGTCCGTCGCCAGGTCGGTCACGGTCACTGGCCCCTCCACCTTAGCAAAGAGATCGTATGGATCGAACAGCAGGTAGCCGTCCGAGAGTCCGCGCAGCCACGCTTTGACGCGTTCTACAACTGCTGCGTGCACAGCTATCAGGTAGCGCATGCGGCCACGTTGATCAGGGGGCATGGGACTGACGAAGAGGTCATCCAACACGCGGCCATCTCCTTCTAGGAGCAGGGCGTGGCGCAGCTGTCCCACGGGCAGGTCGCTCAGGTCAACGGTGACCACCTGTTGCATAAAGGTGTGGGCGCGCCAGCCTCCGATGAGCAGCACGGAACGTGTGCGTTCCCCTGAAGATTCTGATGGGGAGGGGGCTGTCGCCGCGGTTTGGGGCATCATGAAAAAGTGGGGATAGTTGTTGCGTGGCGCCGGTGCATGGGGTGGAAAAGCGTCCGCCAGCTGAGCGACATCGCGCTTGACCGACTCCAGCACGTCCAAGGCGATCTTACCGCGCGGCAGCGGCCCGGTGATGCCCTGGTAGGTGAAGGGGTGGATGGCGTCAATAATGCGATGGATGCAATCGGCGATGAGCTCCATCTCGGCGGTGCCCATGCCACGTTGCGTGACCCATGGTGTGCCCAGGCGCACGCCGCGCGCCTGGGCCGTCACGTGGTCGCCGGGCAACGTGTTCTTGTTTGCCACCAAGCCACAGAGCTCCATGATGCGCACCACAATCTCGCCCAGGAGAGGATATCCTTCGGCACTTTTGATCGGGCGCAGGTCCACCAGAAGCATATGGGTGTCCGTGCCACCATAGGCAAGTCGCAATCCGCGCTGCTGCAATGCCTGGCCAAGCGCCCGCGCATTGAGGACGATCTGGCGCATCATCGCTTTGAATTCGGGCGTGGTGGCGATCTTGAATGCCACTGCCATCGCGGCAAACTTGTTCGGATGAGGACCGCCCTGAGCGCCGGGGAAGACGGTGGCGTCCACCCGGCGCGCCTTCTCCGGGTCCGTGGTTATAATCACGGCGCCGCGTGGGCCACAGATTGTTTTATGCGTCGTGAACACGATGACATCCGCCAAGCCGACCGGGTTGGGATACACACCCGCGCTGGCTAGGCCGGCCGGATGGGCAATGTCGGCCATCAGCAACGCCCCACACGCATCGGCAATCTCGCGGAAGCGCTTCCAATCCGGCGCCCACGGGTAGGATGTGAATCCTGCCACGATCATGCGGGGGCGATGTTCCAGCGCAAGCCGCATGATCTCCTCGTAGTCCAGACGCTCGCTGACCGGATCGACACCGTAGGAAACGACGCGGTAACGACGGCCGGATATGTGAAATGGGCTGCCATGCGAGAGGTGGCCGCCTTGAAAGAGGTTCATGCCCATCAGGGTGTCGCCTGGCTGCAGGAAGGCATCATATACCGCCAGGTTCGCTGCTGCGCCGGAGAGGGGTTGCACATTGACATAGATGCGCTCGGCGGGCACTTCGGATGTGGCGAGCAGCTCTGCACAGCGGCGCTGCGCTAGCGTCTCGATGAAGTGTACGTAGGTGGTGCCTTTGTAAAAGCGGCGGTCGGCATAGCGGCGATAATAGGCCAGCTGGTGGTCGAATTCCGATAAGAGATCGAGATCGTCGCGGGTCATCCGCGTGGGCGGATAACCCTCGGCATATACATTGTTGAAAACCGAGCCGAGCGCCTGGAGCACTGCCGGCGGCGCCATGCTCTCCGAGGGGATCAGAATGAGGTGACGCGCTTGCCGTTCTGCCTCCAACGCGATCAGGCGTGCGATCTCGGCATCAATGCTGGCCAGCTCGGTGTTCAAGAAGCGACGTGCGTATGCAGAGGCATCCATAGACTTGAGTTTTTGATTCCCTCCTCAGGGGTGACAGAAGATATTCGGTGGCTTTCTCAGTATCTCATTGTACTCGGTATATCCCGGTCGGGCAATCGGCGCTTTTGCGCCCGGGCGATATGTGTCTGTGGCGAAGAGAATTTTTTAATATGGCGGACCATTGAACAGTGTTGCTCAACGCCCACCGAAATATCACTTTCGATCGCCTCTGGATTTCCTCAACGGTCACGGAACAAGGACAAGCATCACAAGCAGCAACGTCAGCGCTAACAATGCCAACCCATTCATCATCCGCGTCATAATCATGCCGGTCACCATTTGCCACAACGACACCGCCATAAGGGATGCCCAGGCGATGAACAGGGTGATGACGTCAGCCCGTGCCATCTCACCCCACGCCGACCAGGAACGCCACGCTGCGGCTGCCAGCGCTACTGTCCCGGCTATGAGTGCGACGCGCACCGTCTCATCGCTCAGGTGTTCGACCTGAGAGGCGTTGAGCACTCGTGCCGGATGACACCTCATGAGCAGTGCTATGCCATACGTCAACAACGCCCCAGCGGCGATCGCTGCAGAGATCTCGCGCAGTGCCACCAGAAGGGGTGCGGGCGGAGTGACGCCCATTCCAGCCGCGTTTCCTGTCCAGAAGGGGACGAGCGCGGTCGCATAAGTGGTCACCGCGCAGCCATGTATTATGTATAAAAAAGATGGAGAGGGCATATGATCGCGTCGTGTCAAAATCATCTGCGTCCCCAATGCTGCCAATACCACAGGAGGCAACAATGTCACACGCCACGAGAGTTGTGGCCATGTCAGTGCTGCATAACTGCCCCAGCTAGCCGCGCCGATCAACAGCCCGATGCGCGTGAGCATCTTAGCTGTGGTGTGATGCGCAGTTATCTCCGCAGGCCGGGACGTATGACGTATGTGCAAGTCGAAAGCCGCCAGCCACATCAGCACTGCGATCATACCGCCCACTGTGAACACCCAAGATGCTTGCGTCGTCATCTGTCTGAGACTTTCTCACTTGCGGAATGGTTCCCCCAGTGTGTGTAGCCGCTCGAGCGAAGGCGAATGCGGGTTGAGGGTGTCGGCCCAGATGGTCATGCGACAGCCTTCTGCCTCGTCCTTTGCCTGCACAACCAACCATACGGGGCGGCGCAATGCCAGAAGCACTCCGCCGACGGCAATGCCCAGCCATCCCAATGCCGCCACCCCCCACCACAAGCCTTGCTGAATGCGCAATTGTACGTCGTAGCTCAGAGAAACGTGGTACCGTACGCCCTCGAAGATGGTCTCATCCCCATCGCTGAGAGTGATGATCTGAGCCGGAGTAGTCTCGACCCCGTGGAAGAAGCTCAACGTAAATTGGCCAGGCGGCGCCTCCTGATCCAAAACGTGCCCGACATGCAGGGTGACGTTTCGTGCAGGGAGGCTGGCAAAGCTGGCATTTCCCTCGCCCGCAAGTGACAGCCGCGCACGTGGCTGAGCGCGCGCAGCGGGCACGAAGGGCCACAATTCCAATTCCTCACCGCTATGTGCGTCTTGAGCGCTCACTTCTACTATGGGTACGATGTCCACCACCGTCCACCACATCTTTCCGATCAACTGTCCGGCATGCAGGTGCAAGGTTATCATCGCGTCGTCGGATGCACCATCGGTTCGGCGCACCTGCACCACACCTTCAGATGGATCGAGCGGGTCGCCAATGATACGGGTGTCTTCCAGCTGAAGCGCAAGCGTTGGGAGATCTGGTACAGAGGCTGTTTGGCCGGGTTGTAGTGTCAGCATGTGTGTTCGACTCAGCCAACTGTGCGACCATAACCCTATTGCCAGCAAGGCTAAGCCGATGTAGATACTG
>JASFBB010000137.1:0-8370 GCA_036172345.1 Anaerolineae bacterium | reverse complement strand
CCCCGGAGGGCTTCCCGTCTATTCCTACCCCACTTGAGCACCCATGGGAACACACCTCTTCCCCAGGCACGCAACAGGAGCAAAGTCCCATCTCATCCTCCCTGGCATCCCTCTGTGGGGCACCCTCTGCAGCTTCTCAGGTACTTGACATTTTTATCGAGCGCCTCCCGACTTATCCGCTTTATGCAACCCCCCTTTTTGCCCCTTCCGAGGGGGTGCTCGATAACATGGTGACTTTTTAACAATTCCAACCCCATTACAGCATAAAAAGCGCTCACTTGGCAAGAGCTTGCATCCTCTGCGGCGAGCATCAGCCGCTTGGCTGTCCCCGCGACACACCCTCAATCGCCCAGGCCCTTGCGGGCAAGGACGGCAGTTACATCCTGGAAACCGCGCTCCAGATGGGGCAGCACCAGCCAGGCGGAACCGATGGCGAAGAGACCGCCCGTGATCACCCGCAACTCAAAGGTGCTGTGCCGCCATCCCAGTATCTGCGTAAGGCCATCGACCGCCATAGGGAGGACAAAGGCCGGATACACCTGCCAGGGCAGCGGTTTGACGTGGATGCCGCGGCGCAGCAGAGCAAACACCAGCGTCGCCGCGAACAGGGTGGTGTACGTCCCCAAACAGCGGTCGCAATAGCAGATCTGTTGCCCCAACAGGAACGAGGAACGCGCAGGCAGCTGATGGCAGAAGAGGCGATACACCGTGTAGATCAGATTGGCCGGGGTGGTGATGCCGGCGGCCATCAAGAGCGGCCCCACCAGCGGCAACCCGGCATAGAGCCCCAACAGGCCCCCGACGAACCGTAGCCAGTGACGTGCCAACCCGTAGATGGCGCGGTCGATCGCCAGGACGAGCCGCCGCGACCACTCTCCAGAAGGGCGCACCGCCGGCAGGTCGCCCCGGGTGACTTCCGGAGCGCGCGGCAAGGCGCCCTGCACCTCCTCGCGGGTGAAGGGCCAATATAGGCGCACGTGGCCGCCGAAGTCGGCCACGGGGAGGTGCGCGGCGAACAACTGCCGCAGCACAGGGTCTTCATCCACGTTGACCGTGTGCACCTCGAGGGAGCATTCGCGCAACAGCGCAGCCGCCTCTGCGCAGAGGGGACAATCCGGCCGCACATAGAGTCGCACAACCCGGCTCATTCTAACCTCTAAAACTTCCCACAGTCCGCGCCACGACCACATATCTGCGCCATGGCAGGGGCAACCAGCCCGGTCGTCTCTACCGCAGAACGCTCTCACCCCAACTCCCCGCACGCAGGGAGGGGGCCGCCCCCTCACCGGCAGCGTCGGGAGAGGGGACAAGGGCGTGAGGGCTCCCCCGCGCTGCTTGCTCACGCGCGCGACGCGGTTTAGGCCGCTTACTTATGTGCGCGGCTCGGTTTAATGTATCCGAGCCGCAGGCGCTCCACCGAGGGTCGTGCCGCTCAGATAGCTCAGGTAGACCGGCACCAAGGGCAACACACAAGGCGACAGAAAGGACAACAATCCGGCCAGAGCGGCCATCGGCATTGTGACCATGGAGATATCGCCGGCAAGGAGCGCCTCAAACTCGGCGATCCACTCGGGCGTGCCGCTGAGGAGAGCATTCAACGCGGCGAAAGACCCCTGCACGAGCATCACGCCGAAAGCAATTAGCAGGCCGCCGCTCACCATTTCGACCGCGTGCGCGTGGCGGTTGAGCAGCCTCAACCAGCTGACCGCCGCGCTGAGCGCCGCCGCGCTGAACAAGAACGGCACCGCCAGGCCAGTTGAATAGGCCAGCAAGAGAGGCACCGCCTCGCCCGGCTGCACGGCGGCCAGCGTCAGCACCAGACCCAACAGTGGACCGATGCACGGCGTCCACCCCGCCGCAAAGGTGACGCCCACGACGAACGAACGCAGATAACCACGGGAAGCGCCCCTGCTGGTCTGAAGACGCCGTTCCGGCAGGATCAACGCGTCCAGCGTCTGGCTGAAAGTTGCCAGCGCGGCGCCCGGCGCCCGCAACCAACCTCCGGAAGTGCTCAGGCGTGCCGCCGCCCGCAGCACGCCCGTCATATGCAACCCCAATATCATGAGGAGAAGACCGCCCAGGGCGGCGATCCATCCCCGCTGTGCGTACAAGAAGCTGCCCAGAAGTGTGGTGGGAACGCCGAATAAGAGGATAAAGGTGAAGCTGAAACCACTCACAAACGCGAGGGCATGACGGAATACACGCAACTGCACCGTTTAACCTCAAGCAGGTTGCGCCACCGCCGCGGTCACCGGAGCAGCAGGTTGCTCCTGTTCCTCCTCTTCCGGGAGCTCCTGCCACAGATCTTCGGGTTTGCGGATATGGTCGACAAACAACACCCCATTGAGGTGGTCGATCTCATGCTGGAAGACGCGTGCCAGCATGCCGTGTGCCTTGATGCGCAGCGGTTTGCCGTGCACGTTCAGCGCCTTGACCACAACCCACTCCGCGCGCTCCACACGCCCATACCACGTGGGTATCGAAAGGCAGCCCTCCACGCCCTCGACGCGTTCCGGGCTCGCCTGCACAATCTGCGGATTGACCAGCACAAAGTCCTTGCCGCTTTGGGGATGCTCTTCGTTCTTGGGCAGATGGGCCACGAACAACCTCTGCAACACCCCGATCTGCGGCGCCGCCAGGCCGATGCCGTTCGCAGCATGCATCGTCTCCAGCATATCGTCGGCCAGCGCCTTCAGAGCAGGCCCAAATTGCTTGACCGGTTTTGCTTTCTGCCTCAGGCGCGGATTGTCCGCGTGCAGGATCTGGCGGATGGCCATCCCCCTCGTCACCTCCCTACCGTGTCTGTTATGGGTAGATTTTTAGCTCGATAGGACGTTATCATACGATCCCCCTTCCCGCCGCCCCATTGGTGCCGCTTGCTGACGGTCGCGGCTCGGCTTCACGCTTATCCGCGCCGCGACCGTCAGCGCGCAGGGGCGAATAATCATTCGCCCCTACAGGGGCCGCGGTACGGGCTATTTCAAAAAACCTCTCCGCGCAAGACCAATGTACAGGCATAGCATATCTCAACTCACGTGTCCTGTCAAATGGAGACAATAGCTATCCAAATTCACGATAAAACTTCTAGGCGTTGGTGCGGAAGACGCGAATGGCCGCTGCACCCTCAACCGGGCACTGATACTCACAAATGCCGCACCCGATGCACACGTCGCTCAGCACATACGGGCGCTGTACCCTCACCATCTGGCCGAGGTCATCCGCGACGCTCACCTCCTCCAGGCGGATCGCCTTGGGCGCGACCGGGCACATCTCTTCGCAGACGATACACGCCACTCCATGCGCCCACGGCAGACAACGGTCGCGGTCGATCGAGGCGCGCCCCAGCACCGCCTGACGCTTGCGCGCCAAATCCAGCGCCGGGATGGCGCCGGAGGGGCAGATTTGGCCACAGGCATTGCAGCCATAGTTGCAGTAGCCCAATCGCGGCACCAGGTGGGGCGTCCAGAGCGCCTCCGGCCCCCCCTCCAAGAACGCAGGTTGCAACCCCGAGGTGGGGCAGACCTTCATACACTGGCTGCAGCGCAGGCAGCGCGCCAGGAACGCGGCTTCATCTTGGGCGCCGGGCGGCCGGATGAGCGTCGGCTCGGGAGCATGTGCCAACGGATGGGTGCGCATCACCACCACGCCGGCGATGCCGCCACCCAAAGCGGCCAACACCTGGCGCCGTGAGGGGTCATACGCCTCCGCCGCGGCCGGCCAGGCAAGCCCCTTCGCGGCAACTGCCACCGACCTGAGAGCGACCGGACGCCATCCGATCCCGCGCTCGGGGCAGGCGGCGAAACAATCGAGACAGGCGACGCACTCACTGGGGACGATGCGGAAATCCTCCTCGACCTGGATGGCGCCTACCGGACAGATGTTGCTGCAACGTCCGCATTGGACGCAGCCCGCTCCGATGAGCGGACGCAACAACGAGACACGGGAAAGCAGCGCCAGCAGGGCGCCCAACGGGCACAGGTAACGACACCAGAAGCGACTCGCCAGCCGGTTCAAGAGCAGCAGGAAGACAAAGACGCCAGCGATCAGCCAATTGCCGGCAAACAGCGGTTGGCGCACCGGCAAAGCCGAGCCCCGCAGCCATCCCTCCAGCGCATCCAATACGCCGCGCAACGGGGCAATGGGATAGAGGCCGCCGAGCACCGCCGTCACCGCGTAGTTGAGCGCCGGCAGGATCACGGTGGTCATAGTGCGGGTGAAGAGCGCCAGGGGGTCGAGCACGAGCAACATGAGGCTACCCAAAGTGGCCGCGGAGAGGATGGCTGCGAGGAGCAGGTATTTGGCGCTGCGCCATCGGGGCGCGACGCTTTGCGTCCGACGTCGTGTCGCGCCAGGCCCCAACCAGTCCAGCAAGGTTCCCAGTGGACAAATCCAACCGCACCACACCCGCCCCAGGAGCAGGGTGATGCCCACCGTTGCCCATGCTAGCGCAAGGCGGGGCAACCACTCCCGACTCGCCAGCATAGCGCCCAGGGCGCTCAGGGGATCGAAGCGGAAGAAAAGGTCGGCCAGCGGGAACGCCTCACGCCGTTGCAGCGCGGCAAAGAGCAGGTAGACAAACAAGAGAAAGAAAAGCGCCTGGCTGATCTGACGCAGCCAGCGCCCGATCTGCCACATATTCGCTTTACGCATGGATTTCCTCAATCTTGATCGTGTCGAGGTCCAACGTGCCCAAGCCCATCTCAGCAGATAACTTGACATAAGCAATATCCGCACCGCGCAGCCCGAAGAGCGTCGCGGCATAGGCATCCGCGGCCACCATGTCGTGGCTGGCGATCACCGTGTTCGTCTGGCGCACATCGTTCAGGCTGCCGCCCGTCGGCCCGTTTGCCACCAGGATGCGCATCGCATCGACGACGGTCAACGAGGGCCGGATCAAGCTCGCCAGGTCGGCCAGGCGCTGGCCGAGATTGCGGTGCATCCGATTGGGCTGGCGCACGACGCCCAGGAGATTCTTGCACCCCAGGCTCAGCCGCGCCAGGGAATGGTGCTTGGCGATGGGCACGTTGATGAGCACATCCGCTTCGAGGATATCCCGATAGACCTCCCACTGGGTGATGTCTTTGCCTTGGGGGATAGAGGTCATGACGAATTTCAGCGGGCTCATCACCTCCATCTCGCCCTTTGCCGCGCGGGTGGCATCGGCGATGCCGCTGATGGCGTAGGCGGTCTCCGGAGTCCCGCCAAACGGTGTGTCCATCACGCGCACGCGACGGGCGCCGGCCTCTAAGCACGTCGTCACCAGCGTCGCGACGACGAACGGGTTGGTGGTGGTGGCGTATTCCGGTGGGTGGTAATCGGTACAAATATTCGGCTTGATGATCACATCATCGCCTGGCTTGACGAAACGCTCCATGCCCCCCAACGCGGCAATCGCGGCACGCGTCGCCGCGGCTGCATCCTCGCTGTGGGCGACTGCCAGATATGCCTGCCCCGCCGCCGGCGCGGGGGCGGGACGGCGCGTGGCGCTGAGCGGCAGCGCTGGGGCGCCGGAACAGGCGGCGCTCCACAGCGCCAGCCCCGAGGAGGCCAGCATCCACCCCAAAAACTTTCGGCGAGTGATATTCTGTGCCATCTTTGCTATTCTCCTATTCTCAAAACCCGCTCCACCAATGCCCTCCCCTCTGCGAAAGCGAGCTCGCCAAACACCGCCGCCAGCTCTTTTTCCCGCACCTGGGCGGTCACCAGGTTAGGTATGTTGCTGCCCTGGAGCGCCTGCAACGCCTGTGCGGCAGCTGCGGCATCCGGATAGCGCACCACCAGCAGGCGTGCGGGGCTGCCCCCCAGGGTGTAATCCGCCAACACCCCCGCGCTCTCCTGGCTGAGGCCCAGCAGGTTGCTGCCGCCCAGCCACAGCCAGGGCTGGATGGAGATCTCCTGGCGGAAGAAGCGCGCGCTGCGGGGTTGCAATCCCTCGACGGGCAGGCGAGTTACCAGCTCGGGTGGCTCGCTCCCGGCGGGCAATGCGTCCGCCACAGCGCGGCCGAAGCCGCGCAACACCTCATCGGCGATGGGTTGCACGGCCTGAATGCGCACGTAGTAGCGTTCCTGCCAGAAAGCTAATCGCCGGCCGGGGTCGGCATCCCCTGCGGCGCCGAGCGCGACCGGCTCGCCGGAAATTGAGGTGCTGAACAGGCCGTAGGCATCCGCCGCGCTGGCGAGGCGAAACAGCTCGATGCGCAGCCCGCTCCCCTGCGGCCCCGCATACCGGCCTAACGCCGCCTGGATCAGCCCGTAGGCGAAGAACGCCTCCGCCTGACCGTCCACCAGCTCATACAGGTCATCGCGCGCAAAGACCCGCGGCGCTCCCTGACGGGTCCATCCGGGGATGGCGTCGTCCCCCGGCAAGTAGCGGGCGAGATCGTCGCTGCCACCGCCGGCACATGCCACCCCGATGGCGCAGAGGATGAGGAGCACAGATAGCATCCCGATCCGCTTGATCCACATCCCCGGATGATCCCGCAAGGCGGTCAATCTCATCCCAACACGATCTCTTGCAGGTCGATCCGCTCAGGTTCGGTGGCGCCCAATTGGAGATTTTGAGCGGTCACCAGGTGATGCGCGCCCTGGACCAGGAAGCCGGCATCCGCGCCCGCCGCTTGATAGTGGCGCACCAGGATGTCGCGTGCCACGGTATCCAGCGCCACCGGATCGAACGAGAGCAACAGCGCGTTCTCCGGCTGTGGCGCGTTCCAATCGAAGGGGCTCACCCGCAACGCCGCCGCAACGTGCAGCCGGGTCTTTTCGCGGATGATGGGATGGGCGTTCAGTTCCGGAATGGCCGGGTCGCAGCCGTTGCCGTGCAATTTGGCTGGCTCGCTCACGGAGCCATAATGGTTCTTCATAGCGACGCTCACGCCGGCGATGCCGTGCGATTTCGGCGTGGGGAGGTTGACAATCGCGTCGCATGCATCGAGCTCCTGCCAGAAGCGCACGGTCGCCTGGGTCAGCACCGCGGCGCTGCCCTCGCCGCGACTGCCGTGGCATTGCACGCCGCTGCTCCCTTCGTTGAGCGCGTACCCTGCATCCGCCAGCTCGTGATCGGTGCGGTCGAAGATGAGCAGATTCTCCGCGGTAAGCCCGGCATCTTGCAACCGCCGGGCGACGGCGTAGGTGACCGCCGGCTGGGTGGGGCCGCCCGCGGCGATGCAATTCACCTTCAACAACACGCGCTCTTGAGGATCGAACAAGATGCGCCAGACCTCCAGGGGTTCCGCCCCATTGGCCAGCGCGCTGATCCCCTCATCCAGCATCTGCAGCACGATGTCCGGGTTGGGTTGTCCGTCGGCCAGCACCCCGCTGTGCCGCACCATGACCACGCGGCTCTTCTCCACGGCGGGCCAATGGGCCATCAGCGCGGCGCGACTCGGCGGCGGAACGGGTGTCGTCGGGTCTCGAGGGGGCAACTGGCGGGAGACGGGCACCGGCCGGTAGCTCGCCGGCAGCGGCAGGGAGGGCAATCTTGAGATTCCTGCGGTGCTTGCTGGGGTATCCCAACCGGCTGCGGCGCTCCGCCAGCCAGCCATCCAACCGCCGGCCAGAGCAGCCAGCGCATACTTCAGAAAATCTCTTCTACCAAGACGGCGCATTCGGACCTCCTCCTCGGCTATTTCAAATTACTTATAACCCATAATCTCCCAATTAAGCGAATCGCCTCCGTTCAGGCGCGCAAAAGAAACACAGCTCCTGTCAGATAATCCCTGACAGGAGCTCACGAGCATAACTCGGGGCAAGAAGATTGGGCGCGTTGCCGCTTGCGAACGTCGGTCTCTCAAGCGCCGAGCGCAAGCGGATCACTTGCCGCGGCGGCCACCTCCTTCGGATCTTTCACCGCCACCGCCGCCACTGCTGCCACCTGACCCGCATCCGGAGCTGCCGCCCGGCTTTCCGCCAGAATCTTCACCCCATGCCGGACGATCACCGGAGCCGCCGCCGGCTTCTCCTCCACCGCTGCCCGCCTGGTTCTGACCCGTATCCTGCTGAACCGACCCGCCTCCGCCGGTGCCACCTGTGCTCTCCTGATTGCCGCCCGGCTGGCAATTGCTGCACGGCTCGCTGGGCTGCTCCGTTGCGCTCGGCGTTGCGGAGAGGCGGTATTGATGTTCGTATGCGTGCATCAGCCGCAGCGCTTCCTCTGCAGTCATGCACTGCCACGTCATCGTCACGGTGGGCGTGGGGCCATAGCGATGCTGGTATTGATCACCTTGCGGCGTGCATTCCGGGCACTCCGGGTTGCCGCCCGGCTGGCCGGGTCCGGGCCGAGCCGGTTGGGCTGGCTGGGCCGGCTGAGCTGGCTGAGCTGGCTGGGCTGGCTGAGGGCCGTAGCAGTGCTGGTCACCCTGGGGCGTGCAT
>JASFBB010000136.1:0-2868 GCA_036172345.1 Anaerolineae bacterium | reverse complement strand
ATAGAAGTCGGTGGACTTCTGGGGCATCTTTTCACCTGCCTCGGCACAGGCACGCACTTGATCTATCCGCGTCGGATTGAGCAAGAAGAGGAACTGCGCCTCCCCTCGCTGTATGGCTTGCATCCCTTCTTCCGCGTCACGCAGATAACGCAGGTTTTCCTGGCGTGCAATGGATTCGGCGTTCAACCCCATCAGCCGCTCTAGCACCAGCTGGTGCAGCACGACAACATCCAGCTCACGCCATATCGCAGGGCGGTCGGGCAGAAGTTCGGCCATAATACGCATGTCGCGCAACGTCCAGATGGACTGGCGATCATACGCGACAAATCCGAATACACCGCTCTTCGCTCTTCTAGAGCGGAGTGCCGGCACAATCTGTTCCCGCTGTGAAAGTGGCTCTACAATGAAATAGGAGGCTGCAGCAGCTTCCAGCGCAGCCGATGTCAACTTGGAGTATGAATGTACCAGCCGATGGGTCGGCAAGATGGTCAACGCCGGGTCGTCCAGACTGACCAATGCCACCAAGGTATAGTTGTACCAGGCATCTGAAGAATTATCGGGAGCGGCGGCCCGCATCTCAGCGCAATAGTTTAACGCCGTCTCATAACGGTGATGCCCATCGGCGATGATCAGATTCCGCTTGTGCGCCATCTCGCTCTGGATAGTCTCGAGGACAACCGGATCGCGAAGTATCCACATCTGATGGCACACGTCGCGCTCAAACGTCTCGTATGTCTCCACATCCGGCGCGCGGCCTTCTACCGCGGCATCCAGTAGTGCGTTGATGCGATTCGCACGGTCGGGATAGAGGAGAAACACAGGTTCAAAGCTGACTTGCGTAGCACGAAACAACTGAAGCCGATCCGCCTTCGGCGCGGTTAACGTGCGTTCATGCGGGAGCACAACCCCCTCTTCAAACTGAGCCAGTCGTAGAGCTGCGAAGAGAGCACGTCGCCTCAGCGTGCTCCCTTCTGGTGACCGAAACACTTGGTGATAGACGTAGAACGAGGGCTGCGGATCGCGCATCAGCACCCCTGTTTGTAACCAGTGGTGATGAAGGCCTGCGACGCTTGCGTAGGGATTTTCCGCGGACGACGAGAACGATGCAGGATCGCCCAGGATGAGCCTGACAAAGTTGCAAGGGTGTTGCTGCAAGTATTGAGCCTGCATTGCGGGAGAAATGCGATCATACGGCTGGGTGACCACATAGCTCAGTTCTGAGATGAGGGCCAAATTATAACGTACACCACGGAAAGGTTTTATAAAGGCCATAATGAGGATCTCCGATCCATTTTATTGCTACACCCCATGTATGAGTGCCAACATCAGAATCATTGCTACCTCGGTGACCTCCGAGATCGCGCCGACGGTATCGCCAGTGTGTCCCTGCAGCCAGAATGCCACCCACGCTGCACCTATGCTTCCCACCAACATCGCACATGCCAGTGCCACAATGCCGGTGAGCTGCAGCCAGGCGAAGGCGATCACAACTGCCACCAACATAGTCACAACAACATGCCAGCGCGTGGCGGCATCGAAAAAGGCACCCGCCATGCCCCCTTCTGCACGCGCATAGGGGTAGATATGTAAGATCCAAACTTGGGCCAGCCGGCCTGCCACTGGCGCTAATCCAATCGCAGCGATGCCCCATAAGGGCGTAAATCCGGCCAAAAGGCTGAACTTCAACAAGAGCAAGCACACAATGCCGATCACCCCGAAGGCACCGGTGCGCGAGTCTTTCATGATCGCAAGAGCACGCTCACGCGTCGCACGTGAACCCACACCGTCACATGTGTCCGCAAAGCCGTCCAAGTGTAAGCCGCCGCTGAGCACTACCAACGCGACGACGCCGATCGCAGCGCAAGCCTCCCAAGGGAGTCGGAGATGTGCCACCCATACTGTCGCCGCCACCAGGACGCCGATCAGACCTCCTGCCACCCCCCACCACCAGAGCATCACGCGCGGAGCGATCAACGTTTCGCCCTGCCATCGCTCTGGTATCGGGATGGTGGTCAGGAAGCTCAATGCTGCCAATAAACCGCGCATCGTCTCAATCTTGCCATAGGGTGCCGGCAGCCTGCAATGCCTTCAGGTCCAAGGGTACACCAGCAATTACGACATAGGCGAACTGCGCCTCACGCGCCAAAATCTGGTTGGCATATCCCATTACATCGCGGAATAATCGACCCGCCGGATAGGGCGGCACTAATCCGCTGCCCACCTCATTACTGACGATAATGACATCCGCAGCAATCCGATGCACCGTGGTAATGATCGTGGCAATCTCTTCCCCAACCTGCTGATGTACCTTTTCTTCCAGATCATGGGGTAACACCGCGTCTTGAGGCAGGTCAGAGGGCAGACAGCGAGCGAGATACAGGGTCAGGCAGTCCACCAACAATAAGCTGTGACTCTGAGCGGCCTGTATCAAGCCGGCCGCCAGGTCCGCACCGCATTCCAAAGTGCTCCAATCCGCAGGACGCCGCTGCCGGTGCAATGCAACACGGCGGGCCATTTCTTCATCGGCGATCACAGCCGTGGCAATATAACACACTCGACCGGGGTGACGACGTGCGAGCATCTCGGCAAAATGGCTCTTGCCCGATCGGGCACCGCCTGTGATGAAGACCAACTTTCCCATTACATCCCTATAGCGTACCTCTACCTGCCAACTCGGAGAAAAAAGTACCAGATGATAGCGATGTGGACAAGCGCACTCGCTGCAATGACCTGAGGATATTGCGCATAACGCCTGGGATCTGTCTTATGACGGAAGATCACCCGAGCCACTGCCGCGCCAAAGAAGCCGCCCACTACGGCCAATCCAAGCATCAAGACGTTGGGCACACGCAGCCAACGAATCCTGGA
>JASFBB010000135.1:0-5043 GCA_036172345.1 Anaerolineae bacterium | reverse complement strand
GCGGCGACGGCGCTGGCCCAGGCCAGCTACCACCTGCACGCGGTGGTCACCCTGCCGGAGTTGCTGGAAGAATGGCTGCGCAGCGGCGCCATCGACCGTGCCCGTTATGAAGAGGTGAAGGAGTTCCTGGCCCAGTGAATGGAGCGTATGCGCTGGTGCGCGCGCTGCTCTTCCGCCTGGATGCGGAGACAGCGCACGACCTGGTGCTGAGATTGGTGCGTTGGGCGGGGCTGTTTCCGCCGACGTATGCGCTGTTGCGTGCGCTCTACACGCTCGAGGATGCCCGCCTTGCGGTCGAGGCGTTCGGCGTGCGCTTCCGCAATCCGGTGGGGCTGGCGGCGGGTTACGACAAGAACGGAATAGCGGTGCGCGGGCTGAGCGCGTTGGGCTTCGGGCACATCGAGGTGGGCACGCTGACGCTGCACGCGCAGGCGGGCAATCCACGTCCGCGCATCCAGCGCATCCCGCAGGCGCAGGCGCTGATCAACAGCATGGGCTTCCCCAACGCGGGGGTGGATGCCTTGCGCCTGCGCCGTGGCGGCGACGTGCGCATCGGCATCAACATCGGCAAGGGGCGCGAGACGCCACTCTCGGAGGCCGCTGCGGATTACTGTGTCCTGCTGCGGCAGGTGCATCGCCTGGCGGACTACGTGGCGCTCAACGTCAGCAGCCCCAACACGCCCGAGCTGCGCAAGCTGCAGACGCGTGACGCGCTAGAGGATTTGTTGAAAGTGGTGGCGGCGGTGCGCGACAGCTTGCAACCGCGCGTGCCGCTGCTGGTCAAGATCGCCCCCGACCTGAGCGAAGCCGAAGTGGACGACATCCTGGCGGCAGTGGCGGCGGTGGGCATCGACGGAGTGATCGCCACCAACACCACGCTGGAGCGCGGCGGCGTCCCGGAGCGTTACCGCGGCCTGGCGGGCGGACTGAGCGGGGCGCCATTGCGGGCGCGGGCCACTGCGCTGGTGCGTTACATCGCGCAGCGCACCGCAGGGCGGCTGCCCATCATCGGCGTGGGGGGCATCGGTAGCCCTGCGGACGCGTTGGAGAAGCTGGACGCCGGGGCGTGCCTGGTGCAAGTGTACACCGGGCTGGTGTATGCCGGGCCGGGGTTGGTGCGCGCCATCAACCAGGCGCTGCTGGCGCGGATGAATTAAACCGCGCCGCGCGCGTCAGGGAGCGGTGGGGAGGGCTCTCACCCCTGGCCCCCTCTCCCGGCGCTGCGGGGGGTTACCACTTTGCACGCTCTGTGCCCTCGGTGGTAAAGAAGCCCGTCTTCGCTCCTGGCACAGATACGCGCGGCATTTGACGAAAAACGCCCCAATGCCTTACAATGAGAAGGTTAGGGTGGTTACGGTATGTTTGAGACGCTCCAGGATAAATTACAGAAAGTTTTTAAACAGATCGCCAACCGCGGCAAGCTGAGCGAGGCGGACGTGGATGCCGCCTTGCGCGAGGTGCGCCTGGCACTGCTCGAAGCAGACGTCAACTTCAAGGTGGTCAAGGACTTCCTGGGGCGCGTGCGCGCACGCGCCGTCGGCGCTGAGGTGATGCGCAGCCTCACCCCGGCACAACAGGTGGTCAAGATCGTGCACGAGGAGCTGATCGCCACGCTGGGCGCGCCCGCTCGCCTCAACCTGGACGGCCCCACGCCGCACGTGCTCATGCTGATCGGCCTGCAGGGCTCGGGCAAGACGACCACCGCTGCCAAGCTGGCGCTGACGCTCAAGAAGTCGAACCACCGCCCGCTGCTGGTGGCCGCGGACACGCGTCGCCCGGCGGCGATCGAACAGCTGCAGGTGCTGGGGCGGCAGCTCGATATTCCAGTGCACGCCGAGGACACGCGCGTGCCCCCGCCGCAGATCTGCGCCAACGCCATCAAACTGGCGCGCCAACAGGCGTACGATGTCGTCATCCTGGATACCGCCGGCCGCTTGCACATCGATGAGCAGCTGATGCACGAGCTGCTCGAGGTCAAGTCTAAGACCAACCCGCGCGAGGTGCTCCTGGTGGCAGACGCCATGACGGGCCAGGATGCGGTGCGCGTCGCCGAGAACTTCCATCAGCACGTCGGGCTGACCGGCCTCATCCTGACCAAGGTGGACGGCGACGCCCGTGGCGGGGCCGCCATCTCGATCCGCTCCGTCACCGGGGTGCCGATCAAGTTCCTGGGGGTGGGTGAGAAGCTCTCCGACCTGGAGCCCTTTCACCCCGACCGCCTGGCGTCGCGCATCCTGGGCATGGGCGATATGCTCACCCTGATCGAGCGCGCTCAAGCCGCGATGGATCAAGAGAAAGCGCTGAAGGCGGGCGAGCGCCTCCTCGCCGGCGAGTTCGACTTGGAGGACTTCCTGGGGCAGCTGCGCGAGATCAAGAAGCTGGGGCCCTTACAACAGCTGCTGGAGATGTTGCCGGGCATGTCGCGCCTGGCGCGCGATATCACGCCGGAGATGACCGACATGCAATTGAAACGCACCGAGGCGATCATCAGCTCGATGACGCGCGAGGAGCGCCGCAATCCCAAGCTGCTCAATGCTAGCCGCAAGCGGCGCATCGCGCGCGGGAGCGGCACCACGGTGGAGGAGGTCAACCAACTGCTGGTGCAGTTTCGCCAGATGCAACGCATGATGCGCCAGCTGGGCGACCTGCGCAAGCAGCGCGGCCTGGGCAGCTTCTTCAGCGGGCTGGGGTTGCGATAACCACCCGAGAATGGCTCCGGGATTGGAAAATAGGGCACTGTCCACTGCTCAATTTGGGTTCATTATTCTGTGTGGAGGCTGCAAAAAGGCATGCTCAAAATTCGGTTATCACGTGTTGGCGCGAAGAAACAGCCGAGCTATCGCATCGTGGTGGCAGATGCGCGCGCACCGCGGGACGGTCGCTTTTTGGAGCGGATCGGGTTCTACAACCCGCGCGCTGAACCCCCCACGGTAGAGATTGACGAGGAACGCGCCCTTTATTGGCTCTCTAGGGGCGCCCAACCCACCGATGCGGTGGCGGCGATGCTGCGCAAGCGGGGGACGCTGGAGCGTCTCGAACGCCTCAAACGCGGTGAAGATCTGCAGGCGCTCCTGCGCGAGGCAGGCGCGGCACCCGCCCCGCCCGCTGCCGAGGCGAGCGAAGCAGCCGCGTAGCAGCGCACGTCCTACAAGCGCAACGCACACCATCGGATCGCTTGTCAGGGGATGCGCACCTGTCCACATCGTCTGCGCGAGCTCTGATCCTTCTCTCATTTGCGATGCCGAAGGGAGGCGGCGCCTATGTCCACGATGAAAGAACTGATCGAGTACATGGCCAAGTCACTGGTCAGCCATCCGGATGCGGTGGTGGTGCACGAAATCGAGCGGGCGGATGCGATCACCTATCGGTTGAGTGTGGCGCCGGATGATATGGGGCGCATCATCGGCAAGCAGGGGCGTGTGGTCAACGCGATGCGCCTCTTGTTGCGCGTCGCTGCGCTCAAGGATGGCCGGCGTGCCACGTTGGAAATTGTCTAGCGCACATGGGCCTCGATGTGCATAGAGGGACAGAGGAGGGCTCGGTTGGGTCGTCCGGGATGGCTGGGCCCCGCTTTATCGTTATCGGGCGCATCCTGCGTCCCCACGGCGTGCACGGCGAGGTGCTCGTCGAGGTGATCACCGATTTTCCGGAGCGCTTCGACATGCTTGAGGTTGCCTATCTCGGCTACGATAACCAGCATGCCACGCCCTATCGCGTGCGCACGCGCCGCCGGCATCGCCTCGGGGCGTTGCTCTCCTTTGAGGGCTATCCCGATCGCACCTCGGTTGAGGCGTTGCGCGACATGTTCGTCCAGATTCCGATTGAGGAGGCCAAGCCCTTGCCCGAAGGCAGCTACTATGCCCATGAGCTGATAGGATTGGACGTCTTCACCACGCAGGGGGAGGAGCTCGGTCGCATCAGCGATGTGCTCTTCACCGCCGCCAACGACGTGTATGTGGTGCAAACTGCGCGCGGCGAGCTCATGTTGCCCGCCATCCGCCAGGTGATCAAAGAGGTCGACCTGGCTGCCGGGCGGATGATTGTGGAGCTGCTCCCCGGTTTACTGGAGTGAATATGCGGCTGGGCATCCTGGGCGGCACGTTCGACCCTATCCACTTCGGACACCTGCTCGCTGCTGAGGCGGCACGCGAAAGCTTGCGCCTCAACTGGGTGCTCTTCGCTCCCGCCGCGCAGCCCCCCCACAAACAGGGGCAGCCTATGTCGCCAGTGGAGCACCGCGTGGCGATGGTGTGGCTGGCGATTGTGCACAACCTCTACTTCCTCCTTTCCCTGGTGGACGTGGAACGGCCCGGCCCGCATTACACGCTGGACATGGTGCGTCTGCTGCGCGAGGAGTATGCCACCGCCGCCGAGGAGACCTATCTCATCCTCGGCGCGGATTCGTTGGTCCAGCTGCCGACGTGGCACGAACCGCGGCAGCTGATCCAGCTCTGTCGCCTGGCGGTGGTGACGCGCCCGCATAGTGCGGTGGACATGGCGGCGTTGGAGCGCGCGCTGCCCGGCATAACGGCGCGGGTGGATTGGGTGGCGATGCCCGCTGTGGACATCTCCTCGAGCGACCTGCAGCAGCGCGTGCGCGCGGGGCGTTCCATCCGCTACCAGACGCCCGAGGCGGTGGTGCGCTACATCGCCGAGCACCGCCTGTATCGTGCGGAGCCGCGACCACTATCCGAGCCGCGACCACTATCCGAGCCGCGACCGTGAGGGAGCGGTTGATGGGCCGCTTGCTGACGCGCGCGGCTCGGTTCAATGTATCCGCGCCGCGACCACTATCCGAGCCGCGACCGTGAGGGAGCGGTCTGGGCCGCTTGCTGACGTGCGCGGCTCGGTTTGGTGTATCCGCGCCGCGACCACTATCCGCGCCGCGACCGTGAGGGAGCGGTTGATGGGCCGCTTGCTGACGCGCGCGGCTCGGTTCAATGTATCCGCGCCGCGACCACTATCCGAGCCGCGACCGTGAGGGAGCGGTTAACGTGCCGCTTGCTGACGCGCGCGGCTCGGTTCAATGTATCCGCGCCGCGA
>JASFBB010000134.1:0-4157 GCA_036172345.1 Anaerolineae bacterium | reverse complement strand
GATAAAAGCTACCCCGGGGATAACAGGGTAGTCTGGTCCAAGAGTTCACATCGACGACCAGGTTCGCCACCTCGATGTCGGCTCGTCACATCCTGGGGCTGGAGTAGGTCCCAAGGGTTGGGCTGTTCGCCCATTAAAGTGGCACGCGAGCTGGGTTCAGACCGTCGTGAGACAGGTCGGTCTCTATCCGCTGCGGGCGTAGGTGACTTGAGGAGAGCTGCCCCCAGTACGAGAGGACCGGGGTGGACCGACCGCTGGTGTGCCAGTTGTTCCGCCAGGAGCATCGCTGGGTAGCTATGTCGGGCAGAGATAACCGCTGAAAGCATCTAAGTGGGAAACTCGCTCCGAGATGAGGTCACCCACCGGGTTAACCGGGTAAGGCCGCGGGGAGACGACCCGCTTGATAGGCGGCAAGTGTAAGCGTAGCAATACGTTGAGCTGAGCCGTACTAATGGCCGAGGGCTTATTCACTTTGAGAGATGTATGTACCGCTTCAAGCGTTCTATTCAGTTGTTAGGGTGCTGCCGGTCGTCTAGTTGCTGGCAAATATCAAATACCCATGTAGTGTTTCGTTGTCGTCCGGTATTTGGTATTTGTAATTTTCTGAAAAGTCTTGTTGGTGATTGGAGCAGCGGGGGTACACCCGGTCCCATCCCGAACCCGGAAGTTAAGCCCGCTAGCGCCGATGGTACTTGGGGGGCAGCCCCCTGGGAGAGTAGGTCATCGCCAACAAGACTTTTCTTTTTATCTTCGATCTCCTGTGGAGGGGTCAATGCTTCCCAATAATCTCGGTTCAGGCACTCTGTCCGTCTGGGCAGGCGAAGAAGAATACCTGATGCAACACGCTACCCAGGTGCCGGTTGTGCACAGCGTCTCCTTCGGCTATCGCGATGTGGATGAATGGTTGCAAGTGGCGCGCGGCCAGAAACCAGGACACATCTACGGACGCAACACCAACCCCACCGTGCAGGTCTTTGAAGAGAAGGTGCGCGTGTTGGAAGGCGCCGAAGCCGCTACCAGCGCAGCAACCGGGATGGGAGTCATCAGCAGCACCCTGTTCGCCTTGTTGTCTCCGGGTGACCGTGTCGTCTCAATCAAAGACACTTATGGGGGTACCAATAAGATCTTCACTGAGTTCTTGCCCCGTTTCCACGTGGAGGTGACGCTGTGCGATACCACCGATCACGAAGCCATCGAGGCCGAGATCGCGCGAGGTTGCCAGTTATTGTATCTCGAGAGCCCCACCAATCCCACGGTCAAGGTGGTGGACCTGGCTCGCCTGGCGACAGCCGGACGAGCAGCGGGCGCCGTTGTGGTGGTGGACAACACGTTTGCCACGCCGATCAATCAAAATCCCTTGCAATTAGGGGCGGATCTGGTGATCCACAGTGCTACTAAGTTTCTGGGCGGCCATGCTGATGCGCTGGGTGGTGTGGTGTGTGGTCGTAAGGAACTGGTTCAGCGGATTTATCATTTTCGCGAAATCAATGGTGCCTCATTAGATCCGATGGCAGCTTACCTGCTGTTGCGTGGCATGAAAACACTTCATCTGCGCGTGCGCCAGCAAAACGAGAGCGCGCTGCGCATTGCGCGCTTCTTGGAGGGACATCCGGCAGTAGCGCGCGTGTTCTACCCAGGTTTGGAATCGCATCCCGGCCACGAGATCGCTAAACGGCAGATGCGTGGTTTCGGTGGTGTGTTGAGCTTTATGCTGAAGGACAACACCTTTGACGCAGTGCGTCGCTTTTTGCCTCGCTTACGTTATGCCCATCCAGCAGCAAACCTGGGTGCTGTCGAGACGGTGGTAGGGCCGCCGGCGACCACCAGCCACGTGGAATGCACGCCGGAGGAACGCGCTGCTATGGGCATACCCGAAAGCTTGATCCGTTATTCCACTGGCATCGAGGACTGTGATGATTTGATAGCCGATTTAGACCAGGCGCTGAGGGCAGTGTGACCTGCCGATTCGCTGCCTCGTAGATCGGTTCGGAGATAGTACAAAAATGGCCGGTGTTCTTTGCAATGCACCGGCCATTGCTTTTCTCAGATGTTTTTAGAGCTCTTACGCACTTACAGTATGACGTGCTACAACATCGGCCAGTGCCTTGAACTCGGCAGCCAAGGCAGCATAAAGAGCGCGATAGCGTGGGTAATAATCCGCATATACCGATGTCGCTGTGCTGGCGCTAGTTTCTCCAGAAACGCGCACCACGGTTTGACAGGCGGTTACAACGTCCTGGTAGACTCCGGCGCCCACACCAGCCAGCAGCGCTGCGCCATAGGGTGCCCCTTCCGTGACGTTGACAGTTACCAGCTCCATATTGAACACATCGGCGAGGATTTGGCGCCACAGCGCACTGCGTGCTCCACCTCCCAGAGCAATGACCTGTTGGATGGGCAAACCGAGGTTTTTCATGAGTTCCAGTGAATCGCGTAGTCCGTAGCTGACCCCCTCCAGAACGGCACGTGTCAGGTGAGGCTTGCGATGGCGCAGGGAGAGGCCGAAGAACACGCCGCGCGCGTCGGGGTCAGGGTAGGGTGTGCGTTCGCCGGTGAGATAGGGCAGGAATAGGAGACCTTCGCAGCCTGCAGGTACTTGGGCTGCTTTCTCCGTCAGAATGTCGTAGACATCCCGGCCTGTCTCAGTCGCTTGGACCATTTCTGCATCACCCAGCGCGTCGCGGAACCAGCGGAAGCTGCCGGCGGCGGAGAGCATCACCCCCATAAGATGCCACATCCCCGGGACGGCGTGACAGAAGGCGTGCAGCTTGCCCTCTGGTTCCACCCGATAGGTGTCAGAAGCAGCAAAAACGACACCCGAAGTGCCCAGTGATACCGAGACGACTCCTTCGCGAATGACCCCCACCCCAACATTCGCTGCGGCATTGTCGCCTCCTCCGCCGACTACAGGCGTTCCCTCAAGCAGACCGGTCAGCTGGGCAGCCTCTGCGTTGATATGAGCGCTGACTACGGGTGATTCGGTCACCTCAGGCAGCCACTCACGGGGTATATTCAGTTCTTTGAGCACGTCATCCGACCAGCGACGTTGCCCTACATCGAACAGGGACGTGCCAGAGGCGTCCGAGACATCGCTGAAAAAACCTCCAGTGAGGCAGTAGCGCACATAATCTTTAGGCAACAGCACTTTAGCGATGCGCCGATATACCTCTGGTTCATTCTCACGTACCCAGAGAATCTTAGGCGCGGTGAAGCCGGGGAGTACAGGGTTGCCCGTCCAACGCAACAGGTTTTGAATGCCGACTTGCTTTGTAATCGCGGCGCATTGGGGTGCCGTGCGCTGATCGTTCCACATAATGCAGCGGCGCAGCACTTGGCCTTGAGCATCAAGTGCGACCAGGCCATGCATCTGGCCAGTTAGGCCGACGCCGGCTACCTGTGTAGGTGAGACACTAGCTTGTTCCAGCGCCTGGCGAATGCTAGCGATGGTGGCTGTCCACCAGTCGGATGGATCTTGTTCCGCCCAAGCCGGATAGGGAGTATACATAGGGTACTCGTTCGTAATGCTGGCTTTGACAGTGCCATCTGCGTCAATTAGAACTGCTTTGCTTCCAGTAGTGCCAACGTCAATACCGATCAGATAGGGTGGCATAGCATTCTCCTTCAGCGCAGATATTTATCCCATATATGGCGGGCATCGCTGCTTTCCACGAGTGCCAGCGCAATGTATCGTGGACGTGATGGCTGGGAAAGCAGAGACATACCGGCCTCTTCCGGTGTGCGGTTGCCTTTGCGCCCATTGCAACGCTCACAGGCTGTGACCACATTCTCCCAACATGTGTGACCACCACGTGAACGAGGGATCACGTGGTCCACTGTTAGATCCCCGCGGACCGGTTGACGTCCGCAGTATTGGCATGTGTAGTGATCACGTGCCAACACGGTACGTCGTGTGACGGGTAAGGATACTTTATAGGGGATACGCACAAAATAAACCAGGCGAATCACTAGAGGCACACGAATGGTGAAGTTTGCGGCGTGCAATTCTGCCTCGGCAGCTTCAACGATTTCGGCTTTCTCCTTTAGAAGCAGGATAACTGCCCGTCGCATTGAAACCACGCTGATAGGCTCATAAGTGGCATTCAGGACGAGAACACTTCCCATTGTTGAGTACTCCTATGAGTGACACAGCGTGTCTA
>JASFBB010000133.1:0-5597 GCA_036172345.1 Anaerolineae bacterium | reverse complement strand
GCGGCGAGCTGCATCCCTTCGCCGGGCCCATCAAGGACAACAAAGGGGTCGAGCGCGTCAAGGCGGGCGAGACTATGAGCGACGAGCAGCTGCTTTCATTTGACTGGCTCGTCGAAGGCGTCGTGGGCGAGATTCCCAAGTAGGGCGAGCTCCTGTTGATCGTCTCTGTTCCTCTGTCCCCTCTCCCACTGCGGTGGGAGAGGGGATAATAAGGGACGGTTTTTGCGCTGCGGAAGTATGTTAATGTAATTCGATTACTCTGGTTGTGATAAGGGGGATGAGCGAGAAGAATGGCACTGGAAAAGAGCAACTTATACCGTATGCCCTGGTCGATGAACGATAACGCCATCGCATGGCTGGAGATCACCGACATTTGCAATCTGCGGTGTGAAGGGTGCTACCGCCAGCATCTTTCTGGCCACAAGCCGCTCGAAGAAATCAAGGAAGAGATCCGCTTCTTCAAACGCTGGCGCAACCCGGATAACGTTTCCATTGCCGGCGGAGAGCCGTTGTTGCACCCCAATATCCTCGACATCGTGGCGTTTATCGCCGAAAATCGCATGAAGCCGATCATCCTGACCAATGCCATCAAGCTGCCGCAGATGCTCAAGGAGTTGAAGAAAGCGGGGGTGGCCGGTTTCACCATTCACATCGACAGTCATCAGGGACGCCTCGGATGGGAAGGGAAGAATGAGAAGGACCTGAACGCATTGCGCCAGCAATACGCCGACCTGGTCGCCGCCGAGGGCGGCATGCTGGTCGTCTTCAACTCCACCGTGTATCCATCCACCTTCCACGAGATCCCTGATGTAGTGCGCTGGGCACAGGCGAACATCGACCGCGTCAACGGATTGGTCTTTATCACTTATCGCACGGCGATCACCGATTCGATGGTGGCATACGATCCGACTAAGCACGAAGTGGACCTGCGCAAGCTCAGTTATGCCACCGATCATTTTGATGAGAAGTTTGTCACCTCACCGGAGGTGTATCAGATCATCAAGGACAACTTCCCTGAATATGAAGCGGCCTGCTACCTGGGAGGCACAGTGCGCCATGATTCGTTCAAATGGCTGGCGGGCGCCCTGATCGGCTCGCGACGGCGCATCTTCGGCTCGGTGGGCAAGCAGACTATGGAGGTGGCTCAGGTGGGGCACCACCTCTTTGTGGGCACCTATCTGGCTTACCTCTCGTGTTCGCGGATTGGTCCTTATATCTTCCTAATGGGTTTTTGGGATCCGAATGTGCGGCGAGCTTGGCGACGCTGGATCGGCGATGTGCTGCGCAATCCCTTGCGCCTGTTCGAACCCTTGTATGTGCAAAGCATCGGTATCATCCAGGCGCCCGACATCCAGCCCAACGGCATGGCCGATATGTGCGACAGCTGTCCGGATATGACGGTCTACAACGGCACGCTGATCAATTCCTGCCGCATGGACGAATATCGCCTCTTCGGCGGCTTGCTGACGGTACGCGAGGTGGAAGAGCGCGCCAAAGAACGCGTATAATACCCGAGACAGAGATGAAATATTAGGGAAAAAGTGCCTCGTGGCGACTGATGAGCAATTGGTGCAGGCCGGTTACTTTGCCAATGAGCTTGAGGCGCAGTGGAACCGCGAGCACTACGGCTACATATGCGGCGGGCACTTCTCGTGGAAAGTGGTGTTGCAGCGCACCTAGTGAGGCTTACAGGGCAAAGGGGCGGAATTGAGCGCTGAGGCGCGCCGGGATGAGTCCCTCCACGGTGGTGCCCTGTGGGCCGTACTCCTCGCGCCGGATGTGGCCATGCGCGTGCAGCAAGGCCAGCAGCTGGCTCTGCTGGTAGGGCAGACGCACGCGCAGCGGCACCAAGTCGGCGTTCAACACTTCCTCAATGCGCGTCAACAGCAGGTCAATGCCCTGCCCGGTGGCCGCCGAGATGGGGATGCTGTTGGGAAACTCGGCCAGCAGCGCGCTCAGGACGGACGGATCGGCCAGGCGGTCGATCTTATTCAGTGCGCTCACCAATGGCGCATGGGTGGCGCCAATTTCCTCGAGGATGGTGGCCACAGTGGCAGCTTGCTGCATCGCATTGCGATGGGTGATGTCGATCACGTGGAGGATCAAGTCCGCTTCACCGATCTCCTCCAGTGTGGCGCGGAAGGCTGCCACCAGGGTGGTGGGCAGCTTCTGGATAAAACCCACCGTGTCGGTGAACAGCGCTTCGCGGCCGCCCGGCAACTTCACCCGCCGCGTGGTGGGATCCAGCGTGGCAAACAACATATCCGCCACGAGCACGTTTGCCTGGCTGAGCGCGTTGAGCAAAGTGCTTTTGCCTGCATTGGTGTACCCGACGATGGCGACGGTGGGAATGGCGGCGCGACGGCGCTTGCGCCGGTAGCGCGCGCGGTGCTCACGCACCAGCTCGAGCTCCGCTTTGAGGCGTGCGATATGGCGCCGGATCAGACGCCGGTCGCTTTCCAGCTGCGTCTCGCCCGGACCGCGCAGCCCCACACCGCCGGTGGCGCCGCCCGCGCGCCCACCCGCCTGGCGCGCCAGGTGGGTCCACAAACGGGTCAGACGTGGCAGGCGATATTCGTATTGCGCCAACTCGACCTGCAGCTGCCCTTCGCGCGTGTGTGCATGCTGGGCGAAGACATCTAAGATGAGCGCCGTGCGATCGATCACCTTGCGCTCCAGCGCGCGCTCCAACTCGCGCATCTGCGCAGGCGAGAGCTCATCATCGAAGATGAAAAGGTCCACCGCGAGCTCGTCGCGGAAGCTCTGGAGCTCTTCCAGCTTGCCCGTGCCGATGTACGTCGCCGGATTGATGCGTTCCAGGCGTTGATAGGTGCCGCCGACCACTTCGATGCCGGCCGTCCTCGCCAGGGCGGCGAGCTCCTCAAGGGAGTCTTCGATGGCAAAACGGGGCATGCCCCCATCTGTTGCCGGAGAGGAAGGACGAAAGCTTCGCAGCTCTACACCCACCAGGAACCCGCGCTCGCGCGGTGTTGCCCCTGTGTGCTCCGTGGGAAGTCGATAAGGATCATTTCTCGGATCGATGATCTCGACCGTGCTCACCCCCTAGTAGCGCTTTAGCTTTATATCTACTCTAATGATATTACGGGTTGATGTTTCCGTCAAGGTCTTAGGTTGGGGGTGTTGAAAAACGTCCCCTACCACCACCGTAGGGATAGACGGGACACCCTCCAGGGCATTACCTAGACGTTTTTTGACACCTTCCCAAATTCAAAATTGACAATTCAGTGTGCTTCGGTTAGAGTCCAGAATACCAGAAGTCAGCAGCTTGCTGGAAGGGTTATCGTGTTACTGCTCGCCAAGGAACGCTGTGTCGGCACAGAGTGAGCGATTTCCATGTCCTGCCCCAATTCACACTATGGACGAACACCATCCTGAGAACCCGAAAGGGCCCAGGCGAGCTTGACCTTTGCGGTGGTACAGCTCCATTGGTATCACGATAGGATGAAGCGTACTGGCAGACGCCTTTGGCTGCCTGGACGTTGCGTGGCGTCTCTGCTATTGATTTTCCTGCCGGTCAGGGTGCTGGCTGGGTGTGCCTCTCCCAGCTCCGCCTATGAGCTCCCGCGCACATCGCCGGCGGTCGCCACGATCGAGAACACGGGCTCCGACACGCTGGTCAACTTGGCACTGGCATGGGCCGAGGACTATATGCGCCTCCATCCCGAGGTGCGCATCTCGGTCACCGGTGGCGGTTCAGGCACCGGCATCGCTGCACTCATCAACGGCACGGTGGACCTCGCCAACGCCTCACGGGAGATGAAACCAGAGGAATTGAAACAGGCACACGCCAACGGCATCACCCCCAAGGAGTTCACAGTGGCACGCGATGCCATCGCTGTAGTGATCCACCCGTCCAATCCGGTGACCGGGTTGACCATAGAACAACTCTCGCAGATCTACACAGGGCACATCACCAACTGGCGCGAGGTGGGCGGTGAGGACCGCCCGATTGTCCTGCTCTCCCGCGAATCAAACTCCGGCACGTATGTGTATTTCCTGGAACATGTAATTCGGCGGGGCGACCCCCACAACGAATCACTCTTCTCACCGGACACGCTCCTGATGCCTTCCTCGGAGGGCATCAGCGCAGAAGTGCGCCAGAACCCCAACGCCATCGGTTACGATGGACTAGGTTACGTGACGCCTGATCAGAAGATGTTGGCAGTCGCCACCAGTGAAGAGGGTCCGTATGTGCTGCCTTCCATCGACACGGTCAATCAGGGTCTCTACCCCATCTCTCGACCCTTGTA
Organism: Anaerolineae bacterium; assembly: GCA_036172345.1. Taxonomy (GTDB): domain Bacteria; phylum Chloroflexota; class Anaerolineae; order 4572-78; family NAK82; genus NAK82. The sequence continues at coordinate 1,326 of JASFBB010000133.1, read as the reverse complement.
CATGTATACTGCCGGTGAGCCAACAGGCGTGCTGAAGGATTACCTGGATTGGATCCGCACCGAGGGGCAGAAACATGTGATCCGGCTGGGCTTTGTCCCACTGCGTTGAGCGAGGCACAGTTCGCAATGGAACCCTCTGCGGGTAGGCTGATCGATTGCACTCAAAGCGACCCATCCAGTAGGTTAAACTGGTCGAGATGCTGAGAAGTGAGACAGTTGCTGGAACCAAGACACGTCGATTCGAAATAGTCATTGAATCGCTCATCCGGGTGCTGGGCTTTTCCACGATTGGTTTCGTCATCCTCATTTTTCTCTTCCTCTTGCGTCAGGGCTTGCCGTTCTTCTTTGAAGTACCTCCTACCAACTTCTTGGGCACCCGCTGGTATCCCACCTTCGGCCTATTCGGCACGCTGCCGCTCATTTTGGGTTCCATTCTGGTGACATTGACCGCCATTGTGATCGCATTGCCGCTTGGAGTGGCAACCGCCGTTTTCGTGCGTGAGATCGCCCCCGGTTGGGCACGCGAGGTGCTGAAACCTTTGATCGAGGTGTTAGCCGGCATCCCGTCCGTCGTGTTAGGCTTTTTCGGCATGAATATTGTGGCGCCCCTGGTGCGCACTACCCTCAACGTGCCCACGGGTCTTACCGCGTTTACAGGGGCGCTCATCCTGGCCTATATGGCCCTGCCGACCATCATCAGCGTTGCCGAGGATGCATTGGATGCGGTGCCCAGGAGCTATCGGGACGCCGGTCTGGCACTTGGGGCGACAAAGTGGCAGGTGATCTGGCGCGTGGTGGTGCCTGCAGCGCGCTCGGGCATCGTGGTGGCGGTCATGCTGGGCCTGGGGCGCGCCATCGGCGAGACTATGGCGGTGATGATGGTGACCGGAAATGCAGCGCGCATGCCCCTTACGCCGGATTCGCTCTTCCGTCCGGTGCGCACGATGACAGCGACCATCGCGGCCGAAATGGGCGAGGTTGCCCAGGGCAGCCTCCACTTCTATGCTCTGTTCGGCATTGGGATCATCCTGTTCGTGTTGACGTTCCTCATCAACCTGGCGGCTGCCCGGCCGATATTCCAGAAGCGGCGACGAGGGGGGCTGCGCTGATGCATACGCGCTTCGTCGTCCAGCGCGTTGGATTTGCCCTGCTCAGTCTCATCGCGCTTGTGGTGGTGCTGCCCATCCTGGTGATTGTCGCGATCATCGTGGTGCGGGGCATCGGCGCTATCAGCTGGGAATTTCTCACCACGATGCCGCACGACGGCATGAAGGCGGGTGGCATCCTGCCCGCCATCGTCGGAACGATCGTGCTCACACTCGGCAC
>JASFBB010000132.1:0-6002 GCA_036172345.1 Anaerolineae bacterium | reverse complement strand
CCTTCGCTGGGCCCACCGGGTGGCGGGTGGGGAAACCCTCCCTGCGGCCCGCCAGCCGACGCTGTTTTAGAGCCTATCCGAAAAACCAGGGGTGGTTTTATGGTTGGGCGTTCGAGCCCGTGTTCTTGAGGTCGGCATGTTGTTCTTGCTCATACCCCCCATTATACCACCCCTGGTTTTTCGGATAGGCTCTTAGACGTTTTGCGCCGTCTCACGCGCCTAGAGGATGAAATGCTGATTGTTGGTGGTGGAAGCAAGAGCGCCCTATGGCGGCAGATTTGCGCCGATGTGTATAATATGCCGCTCGTGAAGAGCAATATTGACCAGGAGGCAGCTGCATTAGGAGCCGCGGCGGTAGCCGCTGTCGGCACTGGCCTATGGCGCGATTTCAGCCAGATCGATGCAATTCACAAGATCGAGCACATCACCCGCCCCATCCCGCGCCATGTCGTCATATATGAGCAACTATTGCCCGTGTTCATCCGGGCGGCACAGCATCAGGCCGAGCTGGGCAATATGCTGGCCGCTCTGGAGCTATGAGCACTCTCGAGCTCCCGTTTCCCGCTGAACTAACCCCTGCACGACGAAGTGATTTCTCAGGGTATCTCTGCCCTAGAATGGCAACGCCTCTAGCGCGCCTCAGTCAGGCCCATGATCAGGCGCTTGATAATAGCCCCCCACCTCAGGGCACCCTGAATAGCTGTAACCTCTATAGAAGTAGAGGCCTCCGGCGTAGCGGTACACGTCGGTGCCAACTCCCCGGTAGGGTTCATGATAACAATAGTAAGGGCCGCTGTAAAACCCCCCACGAGTGCCACCATAGTAACCGCCCGCCAGAGAGGGGATGGTGTACGGGTAGGAGCCCGTGGTAAGATTGGGGTAGCGATAGGGCACATTAGAGACGTATTGGGGATAGCCATAGTACGGATACCCGTAGTAGGGGTATCCATAATAAGACCCCCAATAGGGCCACTGCGCAGATGCCAGGTTAGCTGTCAAAAGGGTGATGAGGATGGCCAGACCCAGCGCGACACCGATCAGCCTCTTGTTCATCTCGTCCGCCTCCTTATTGAATCCTATGCAATGGTGCCCACAACAAACAAATCCCCCGCTAGAATGGGGCAGGTTGTCCCATAATACGTCCCATAATACATCATACCTCAATTTAGCCAGGATTCCATCCGTGCTGACAAGGAAAATATGGCTATGCTACCCCTCTTTATGGGCAGGTTTTTGAAATGGCGACCAGCAGAGCAGTGCCCGAAGTTCGCGAGCAAAACTCATGGCTAACACGGAGACATTTTGCGTGTTATTGGGGAGGAGAGATAAGCACTTCCCTTGTTGTGAGCAGTCCCCCTAGTAATGTAGAATCACTGTTAAAGTGGCTGGGAGCTCCCCGAAAGAGAGCGCAACTCACCTTATCACGATTTGTTTGTCCGTTACGCACTCAAATACACCCAAAATGTTATGGTAAAGCTATTGCGTAAATCAAAATTGTGGTGTATAATAAGGATGCTAGACATAAAAATAAGAAGAGTCTAGCTCCAGCTGGTTGAGAGGTGTGATCACAGTTCTTTGACATCACGATGGATATCCCCCTTCTCCCGTAGGAAAGGGGGCTTTTTTGATTAAAGGCGTGTGACGCGTGTTCACCTGGCATCATAAAAGTGGAGTGGACATATTGATGAAGAATTGGTATGGTAAAGGGTGTGCAAGGCAAAAAACGGCGACAAGGAGAGCGCAATGCTCATTGCCCTGACCGGGCGCGCACACCAGGTGATCAGTACTCCCAGTGAAGGAGGAACATAATGAAACGTGTACTCACATGGTTTGTTGTAGCTCTGGCATTGTTGGCGAACATAGTGCCGGCAGCGGTGAGGGCCTCGCCACCCGCCCAAGATGCGGGCTGGTTCGCTGAGTATTTCGCCAACCACAGCCTGGCAGGACCACCCGTGCTGACCCGCTACGAGCCCAGCATCGACTATGTTTGGGGAACAGGTTCGCCCAGCGCAGCAGTGCCCATCGATCAGTTCTCCGTGCGTTGGACGCGCACGATGAACTTCAATGCCGGCACCTACAATTTCTGCGCCACGGTAGATGACGGGGTGCGCTTCTGGGTGGACGGCCAGCTGCTCATCGACCAGTGGCGGGTAACAGGCGCACAGGTGACCTATTGTGCCAGCCCTTATCTGACGGCGGGTACTCACACCTTGCAGATGGCTTATTTCGAGGACACTGGCAACGCCATGGCCCGCCTGGTGTGGAGCGGCCCAATCCCACCAGTACCCTCGCCTGGGCCGCCGGTGCCGTGGCCACCCTCGCCAGCAGAGGCCTGGATCGGCGAGTACTACGACGATATGATGCTAGGTGCCAGCGTCTCGCCGGCCAAACCACCCGTGATGGTGCGCATGGATCCCCAGATCAACTTCAACTGGGGCACCAGCTCGCCGGCGGTTGGGCTACCCGCGTTTGAGTACTCGGTGCGCTGGACGCGCGATATCAACTTCGCTGCGGGCACCTATAATTTCTGTGCCACAGTGGACGACGGCGTGCGCGTGTGGGTGGACGGCGAGCTTATCCTGGACGAGTGGCGTGAGCAGAGCGTGCGCACGTTCTGCGCTGCGCGTTATATCACAGCAGGGCGTCACACCGTTCAAGTCGCTTATCTGCAGAAGCGTGGCGACGCGATCATCTCCTTCTCCTACAGCTCGGGCAGTGTTCCGCCACCCGTACCACCCGTTCCGCCAGCGCCCACGCCGGCACCGCCATGGCCCTGGCCATATCCGACACCAGTGCCACCGCCTGCGGCCGGCTGGTACGGGGAGTATTTCAATAATACCTTCCTGGGCGGCCCTCCCGTGCTGACACGCGTTGATCCAGAGATCAACTTCGATTGGGGTTGGGGAGCGCCCGCACCCGGCATGCCGGCAGACGATTTCTCCATCCGCTGGACGCGCGAGGTGTGGTTTGACAATGGCACCTACACCTTCTGCGCCCGCCATGACGACGGCGTGCGATTGTATGTAGATGGCGCGCTGGTGATCGATTCATGGTTCGAGCAGGCAGCGGCAGTGCATTGCGGAGTCAAAGCGCTCAACGTCGGTACCCATCGCGTGCAGGTGGACTACTACGAGCGCTCCCAGTTCGCATTGATCTCCGTATGGTGGACCGTGGGAGGTGCACCACCGCCTCCGGCGCCCCCTACCCCGGTGCCGCCCTATCCTCCCTATCCACCTTATCCACCCTATCCACCACCTGTCGGCGCGGAGGTCATGGTGGATAACATGGACCCCGGCTTCATCTGGGGCGGTCCACTGGGCTCACGCCGCATTGCCTATTTGGGGATCGGGGGAAACCTTTATTGGACCTTTAACAGCTACACCAATCCGGTCAACTTCGGCAAATGGGTGCCGCGTTTAGCGGCACCCGGTTACTACGAGGTGTTCGCCTTCATTCCACGCGATTTCGCCACCAGCACGCGCGTGCGCTATCGCATCATCCACGCCGGTCAGCGCCATGACCGCATCATCAACCAGTGGCAGTACAACGACCAATGGGTGAGCTTGGGGACGTATTACTTTGCCGCCACGGGCAACGAGTTCGTGGTGGTATACGACAACACGCGTGAATTCTACGGCACTCGCATGATCGCCTTCGACGCGCTCAGGTTCGTGCCGCGCTGGTGATAATGTGATAATATTGTTTGTATTGGGTGGGTTGGCGACAAGAGAGGACGCACAAACCGAGCCGCGCGCGTGAGCAAGCGGCCCCTCCCTGCGTGCGGGGAGGGAGGGGGGCCCTCCTCCTCGGCCCTTCTCTGAACCCGGCCCCTCCCTGCGTGCGGGGAGGGTTGGGGTGGGGCATGCCCTCACGCTCGCGGCTCGGATCAGCACCCCGGATCCGCGATCCCCAATTCGCAATCCGCAATTAGAGCGAGCGGCGCGAGCCAACTTATTCGATGGCCGCGACCACCTCGATGCCGTTCAACCGCATATGATACAAGAATATGAGGTGTAGCAGCTCCCCATCGTGGGGGAACGCTCCCGTCTGAGATGCCGCTTCCACCGGCAAATCGTAGGTGTCCACCGCGTTGGCTGGTACAATTACCCGCGCCGGGCGATTGGCCGCATTGGCGCGCGTGCGCAGGTGCATGGCAAGCATGTAGACACAAATGTCGGTGCAATCGCCCACCACGATGAACGTGCGTACGTCGGGGTGTGCATCCAGCCAACCGTCCAGCGCAGTGCCCACCCCCGCGTTCACCGAATTTTTGGGCATCATCGTGACAAGCCTATCAAAAAAGGGGAGTGCCTTCAGTTCTGGCACCGGTGCACTCTCCACACTGCCGCGCACACAGTGCGCCGGATAGCTGCCGAACTCGACCGCCTGGGGGTCATGGGCGTCGTGCAGGAAGATAAAATGGCGCACGCCACACGCATAGGCATTCTGGAACAGGAGCACGATGGGCGCCACAATGCCCGCCACGCGCAAGCTCGCTAAGGGCCCTGTGTGGCAGAAGCCATTGATCACGTCCACGGCCATAAGCGCCACTTCCTCGGGGCTCTGACCATCGCGCACCAACGTGCTGAGCGCCACCGGTCGCAAGCTCTGCCGCCACCGCACCAGATAGCTCAGAAATGGTCGGCTCTTCTGAATGAGCTCCTCGACATCGAGCATGGCTGATACCTCCTTCATCTATCCCATCCCCGTTGCCAGAATGAACCTTCTTACTACACGGTTACCCCGTCAAGATGAGAATCTGCTCTCACCTCTGGGCAAGAGAATCGAGCCGCAATGCAACGACACCGCTCCATCACAATCTCGAGTCATTCATTCTTTTCTTTATCATAGCATGGAGCAGGTTTAGAAGCAATATCCTATATTTTCGGTTTCATAGGTAAGATACTCACTTAGCCGGATGGAATTATCCCTCTTTCCACCATCTGTGATATGATTCAGAAAATTGCCATGGCGGGCAGAGGGTTAGTGGCGTGGTGGATCATTCAACTATAGCAAAACCTTCGGGCAGCCGCCTCAATCCAGGCGCGCACGCGGGCCGCGAAAAACGGTTGGTGGCGCTGAGCTCGGTGGTGGCGGCCGTCTTTCTCACCCTGATGAAGCTGACGGTGGGGCTGATGACCGGCAGCCTGGGCATCTTAGCGGAAGCAGCTCATTCCGCGCTCGACCTGATGGCCGCCGGCATCACTTTCTTAGCGGTGCGCGTCTCGGATCGCCCGGCGGACCGCGAGCACACCTATGGACACGGCAAGGTGGAGAACCTGTCCGCTCTGTTCGAGACGCTGCTCCTGCTGGGGACGTGTGCCTGGATCATCTATGAGGCGGTGCAACGCCTGCTCTTCGGGCATCACGAGATCGAACTGAGCGGGTGGGCATTTGTCGTGATGGGTGTCTCAATCATTGTGGATGTCTCGCGCTCGCGCGCACTGTCACAGGCCGCACGCAAATATCACAGCCAAGCACTGGAGGCAGATGCGTTGCATTTCTCCACCGACGTCTATTCATCCATGGTGGTCATTCTGGGCCTGACGCTGGTATGGGTAGCAGAACGACTGGGGCTTCCATGGTTGCAGCATGCGGATGCCGTAGCAGCCATTGGGGTCGCCGGCATCGTGATGTTCGTCAGCTGGCGGCTGGCGCAGCGCGCTGTGGAGAGCTTGATCGATGGCATCCCGCGCGGGCTCTACGATCAGGTTATGGAAGTGGTGGGCAATGTACCGGGTGTCCTGCGCGTGGAACGGATGCGCCTACGGCGTAGTGGGCCGGAAATGTTCGCCGATGTGACGGTGCAGGTCGGGCGCGAAGCTGGCCTTGAAGCGGCGCACGCCATCGCCACCGCTGCGGAGGAAGCCGTGCGCGGTGTGTTGCCGCATAGCGATGTCGTGGTGCATGTCGAGCCAGTGCGCTCCGCTCAAGAAGACTTAATTACCAGCGTACGGCTGCTGGCAGCGCAACACGGCGTAGGCGCACATAGCATTCGTCAG
>JASFBB010000131.1:0-22592 GCA_036172345.1 Anaerolineae bacterium | reverse complement strand
CTTGAGGGCGTTGAAAAAGTCCTCCAAGGCATTACCACGTAGGGACGGGTTCAGAACCCGCCCCTACCACCCCTGTAGGAATAGACGGGAGCTCTCCGGGGCATTACAACGGCAGGGGCAAATAATCATTTGCCCCTACTGGGTTGCAGGTAGAAATAGGCAGGGCGCCTTGCGGGGCATTACGGCCGTAGGGGCACGGCATGCCGTGCCCCTGCAGGATTGTGGGTAGAAATAGACTGAGAGGTTTTTCAACACCCTCAGATTCGTTCTACTATGTGGGATTTAATAAAGTTGACAAAAACTGAGCTTGACTCTGGTTGTATTGTGTGCGATAATGGTAGCTGTTTGGCAACGTTGTCAGATAACGTTGCCAGCCCCGGTTGAGAGGGCGTTACAATGGCTGTCACCTTGAAAGATGTGGCCAAAGCTGCCGGCGTATCGGTGAGCACCGTCTCGCGTGTCGTGCGAGACGCAGCCTATATCGATGCCTCCACTCGCCAGCGTGTGTTAGAAGCTATCCAAGCGCTGCAATACCGACCCAATCCTGTTGCGCGCCGCCTGAAATATGGGCGCACTTATACTATCGGTTTTATCATTCACGACATTTCCAACCCATTCTATGGCCATACCGTTATTGGCGCAGAACGTTACATCAGCAGCGTAAAGTCACCTGAGTTTGATCTGTTCATTCTGAACACCGGGCGCGATCCTAAGAAGGAGAAACGTGCTGCCGAGGTAATGCTCGCTCGTCGCGTCGAGGGCATCATTCTGGCCTCTACAGCGACCCTGGAGTGCCTTGAGGCTTTCAAGGAGTTAACCATTCGGCACGGTATTCCTATTGTGTCTGTAGACAATTGCCTGGGCGGCTTTGAGTGTGGCGTTGTGAGCGCGGAGAATCAGACGGGAGCTTATCAGCTGATGCGACATCTGCTGGGGCATGGCCATCGTCGCATCGGGATTCTGGCTGGCCCAGATGCTGAGAGTCATGCCCAAGAGCGCGTGAAGGGCTGTCTGCAAGCATTGCTTGAGGCGGGTTACGCATCTGATCAAGTGCTGATAGCTGCTGGCAACTGGTCGGTAGAAGATGGATATCGCATCAGCCAAGGGTGGTTGAAAAGTGAATCGCCACCTACGGCTATTTTCAGCAGTAACAACTTAATGTGCATGGGGGCTTTGTACGCTGTTCAAGAGTATGGCTGGCATGTGCCGCGGGACGTAGCAGTTGTCTCGTTTGATGGGATTGAGTTTGGCACTTTCTTACGACCCGTCTTGACCACACTGCATTATGACTGGGAGAGGATTGGCGAGGAGGCTGCTCGATTGGTGTTGGAGGCTGTGATGAAGGGGGGGTATCGCGAGCAGCCGACGCGCTATGTAAGAGTGCCCGTGCAGTTAGTGATTGGCGAGTCATGTGGATGCCGCTTTGCATCGGGAAACAGGCGAAGAGTATGGGAAAAGGGGTCTCATCTGCATGAGGGATAGAAAGGAGGTGTTCCACTCTGAGGGTAACAGCTGCGTAATTTCTTGGTTGCACATGCGATCGGCTTTTCCTCATTATCCCAAAAGGAGGATGCTATGCGTACACGATGGATGTATTGGGCTCTGACTGTGCTTGCCCTACTCGGTCTGTGGTGGGGTACTTTGGCCACACCGCCGCGCCTCAAGCGATCGCTCAGGATAAGGTTAAGCTGGTGGTCGCCGGTGATGGCGGCAACAACCAAATTGCCTGGTTCTGGAACGAGCAGCAGATGGAGACAGAGTTCGGGGTTGACCTGGAGATTCTCGGGTTCTCATTTGAGGATCTCTACACGAAGCTGAAAACCGAATTTGTCGCCGGAACGGGGGCTTTCGATATTGTGGTCTTCTATCCTAAGCACCTGGGTGATTTCGTCGCAAATGGCTATCTGATCCCATTGACCCCCTATATTAACAGTGGGCCGGGTGCCGATATGGATGACATTGTGCCCGCTTTTCGTGACCTATACGGCAAAGTTGGAGACGACTACTACGCGCTTCCCTATGATGGTGACGTGCTGGCTCTATTCTATCGCACTGACCTCTTCGAAAACGAGGAGGAGAGCCAAGCATTTGAGGCCAAGTATGGTTATCCATTGGCACCACCCGAGACCTGGCAACAGTATCTGGACATTGCGCAGTTCTTCACGCGCAAGGCGGGCGACAAGTTAGCCGGCGAGACGTTGACTGAAGACTTTTATGGCACGGCCACCTACGGGCAAAAGGACTTCCAGTACGCTTGGTATCTGAACTATGCCGCCAGCATGGGCTTTACCTACTTTGACGAGAACATGAAACCGTTGATCAACTCGCCTGCCGCCGTCAAGGCGTTGGAGATGTACAAGCAAGAATTCCAGTACGCTCCGCCGGAGACCATCACCTATGGCTTCGACGAGCTCCAGGCCATCTTCCTGCAAGGCCGTGTTGCTATGGAGATCCAGTGGACCGATCCCGGCCGGGTGGGACAGAATCCTGAAATCTCCAAGATCGCGGGCAAGATTGGAACAGCACTGGTGCCGGGCACAGAGGTTAACGGTACGGTGGTGCATCGTCCTGTGATGGCGGGCGGTCGTGTCATCGGTGTGACAAAATGGGCCAAGGACCCTGCTAAGGCCTATCAGGTTGCACGGTACATGAGCGACGAGGCGAGCTTGGGGTATGTCTCCAGCCCTCAGACGGGGCAGGATCCCTTCCGTTACTCTCACTATGAGCATGTGGGTGCCTTCGAAATGTTCCCTACCCCGGAACAGGCGGCGAACTATCTGAATGGCATTCGTGCCAACCTGGAGAACGGTTTCCCTGAGATGAGCATTCCTGGTACGGAGCAATACCTCAACTCGCTGGCGATTGCTTTGAATACGTATCTGACCACGCCAGACGCCGACGCTCAAGCCACGCTGGACGAGGTAGCTCGGCAGTGGGATGAGATCACAGATACACTTGGGCGTGATACTCAGAAAGCGATCTATCAGCAAATGCTGCAGGTCTGGGAAGAGGTTGGCATACAGCCGTAGGTAAAGAGGTGCACTTCGTCAGGGGATGTGAGCAACCTGAGGGTCCGCTCACATCCCTTAAACAGCTCTTCTGGCCTGTTCTGCAATGGCGTTGTCATTGCTGCCCAGTGGACAAATCGGTTGTGAGAGGTGAAGATGGCTCTTTTTGCATCTGGGAAGAGGACACGCTCCAAGCGCCAAGCTGATCAAATGTTCGCAACAATGCTGATCTCTCCCAGCTTGTTGGTGATCTTAGCTATATGTCTGTTTCCGCTAGCTTATGGCATTGTGATTAGCCTGCACAAATATGAGCTGGCTCTGCCGGTGCCTTTGAGTTTTGTAGGACTTCAAAACTATTTGCGTGTAATCAACGATCCCACCTTTTGGCATGCGGTGAAGATCAGCGCCATCACGGTCGTGGCGGGTGCCGTGCTCCAGCTGGCCGTGGGCCTTGGTACGGCACTGCTGGTGAATCGAGAGTTTCAGGGCCGGAGCGCAATTGTATCCCTGTTGCTGCTCCCGACCACCATTGCTCCTGTGGTGGTGGGTTTTGTATTCCGCATGATTTTAAATGACCGCTTTGGCCCTCTCAACTACTTCCTCAAGCTGGTGGGGCTGCCTCCTGTGCTATGGCTCTCGAATCCGATGGCGGCTGTAGCCGGGATCGTTCTTGCCAATGGCTGGGAGTGGTTCCCGTTCGTGATGTTGGTTGTGCTGGCTGGCTTGCAGTCTGTCCCTCAGGAGCTGGTGGATGCGGCTATGGTGGACGGCGCATCCAGCTGGCAACTTTTCTGGCGTGTGACGCTGCCTCTCCTGATGCCAATCGTAATCGTGGTTGTTCTGATCCGAGCGATTGAGGACCTCAAGTTGTTTGATATCATCTATGTCACAACCGGCGGAGGACCCGGTATTGCCACTCAGACGATGAACATGTACGCCTACCAGCGTGGATTCAACTTCTTCAGCATCGGTTACGCCTCAGCCCTCTCATATATGCAATTGGTTATCACGTTGCTCATGGTGCGGGCGCTGTTTGGCAGGCTTTCCCGCTGAAATTGAGGAGAGAGCATGAAGTGCAGAGCATCTGCAATCCGATTCTTATTGATCGGGATATTGCTTATCATAACATTGTTCCCTTTGTACTGGATGGTGATCAACTCTTTCAAGCGCACAGGCGAGTTCTTCACCGACCCTCCGCAATTCATTCCGCCACGGGTGGATCTGAAAGCTTACCAGGATTCGCTGCAAACCACTGGGGGTAAGGGGCTCAAGGACAGCTTAATTATTGCTACTTCCACTATGATTCTTTCGGTTGGTCTGGGTTGTATGGGAGCTTACGCAGTTGCACGCTATCGATGGGGAGGCAAGAACTTCATTCTGCTACTGCTTGTGATCCAGATGCTCCCTCCTGTATCCATTGCTCTGCCGTTGTTCATCCTTTTTGATAAGCTGAAGCTGCTTGATACCTATCATGGCCTGATCATTGCGGACACGGTGTTCAATCTACCCTATGCTATCTGGCTTTTGCAAGGCTTCTTTCAAGAGATACCCGTTGAGATCGAGGAAGCTGCTCTTGTGGACGGCAGCTCTCGCTGGCAGGTCTTCACTCGAATTGTGTTGCCCTTGAGCTTGCCGGGTTTGGTAGCGGTGTCCTTCTTTACTTTCATTTTCGCCTGGAATGAGTTCATTTTGGCTTTCATCTTCTCCCGCTCTCGGGTGACTCCGCTCACTGTGGTGATCCCAGCTATGGTGGGTGCGGACACCATTCTATGGGAGCGGGTGTATGCGACAAGTCTTATTGCGATTGTGCCAGTGATTATCCTGGCGTTATTGCTCCAGCGTTACCTGGTGCGAGGATTGACGTTTGGTGCTGTGAAAGGTTGACGGTACGATAATTGGCGTGATATTTCCAGGGTAAGGATCACCTAGCTAGAGTAACACAATCACCCATCACAAGGAGCGAGTACTATGGTCACCGAAATCCCCAAGGCAGAGTTTCAAGAACGTGTCAGGCGTGTCCAGCAGGAGCTTGCCAGGCGGGGGCTTGATACCTTGTTCGCCTTCGGCAGCGAGGCGGAACCTCAGAATGTGCGGTATCTCTCCGATTATTGGCCCGCATTTGAGACAGCTGGAGTGCTGGTGCCAGTGGAGGGCGATCCTGTTTTGATCATTGGGCCGGAAAGCTTAACCTACGCTCAAAGCCGCAGCAAGATTGAGAAGATCCGCCAGATTCTAGAGTTTCGTGAGTCAGCCGAACCAGAATATCCCGGCAAGCAGCTGGACACATTTGTCAGCGTGTTCGACGAGGTCTCGCACGGCAAGGGTGTGAAGCGCCTGGGGCTGGTGGGTTATCCGATCATTGTGGCGCCGGTTTACGAGGCGCTGCGACGCGTGATGGCCGGCGGGGAGTTGGTGCGTGCCGATGACATCCTCATCGAGATGCGCAAGATGAAGAGTGAGAACGAGCTCGCTTTGCTGCGGCGTGCTTTTCAGATTTCCGAACAGGCGATGGAGGCAGTGCTGAACCATATCAGACCCGGTATGAGTGAGACCCAGGTGGTGGGTATTGCTCAGGCAAAGATGTATGAGCTGGGTGCAGAGTATGAGGGCCATCCTCTCTATGTGCTTTCCGGTCGCAATAGTGCCAACGCCATTGGGCGACCTACCGCCAAAAAGTTAGCAGAGGGCGAGATTATCCAGCTTAACATCGGTGCGCGCGTGGGAGGTTACTCGTCCAGCGTGGGACGGCCGATCGTGTTGGGACACATGTCGGATGAAATCCGCAAGTTTCTTCAGGTGGGGTTAGATGCATCAGCAAAGACGATGGAGGTCATACGTGCTGGTGTGCCCGCGCGTGATGTGGCGTTAGCGGTGCAGGATTTCATCACGCAGCAAGGGTATGGTGACTGCATCCTCTATGGTCCGTGCCACGGCATTGGCCTGATGGAGTGCGAACATCCTTGGATCGAGACCAACTCGGATTACATTTTGCAGGAGAATTATACTTTCCAGGTAGATTGTTTCTTGTATACCCCACATTACGGTGCGCGTTGGGAAGATGGGGTGCGGGTCACCAAGGAAGGTGTGGAGCAATTCTCTTCCTATCGACGCGAGATCATTGTCATCTAGCTACGCGCTGAAGATTTGAGCGTGCTTCGATCCTAAGTGTGGTGGCCGGTTGTGTCTTGTCCCGTTGGATGAGGCACAACCGAGCCGTCATTTTTTGAGGTGCGCGTTTGCCTTGGCAAATCGTCTGTGATTGAATCTTCTGTAGGTGCGGCTTCTGCATTGAGTTTTCGAGTCTATCCGGGTTATTGGCACAAGGGGTTGGAATATGCGGGGTACAATCGAGGCTATCTTTGTCGTCGCGGCGGGTGGACAGCCGATGCAGGCGGTCAACGAGGTGGTCGCCCTTGAAGGGTGCGGCTTGAAAGGCGATCGTTATTGCAGCCGTACCGGTTACTGGACGGGTATCGATGAGTGTCAGGTGACGTTAATCCAGGGAGAACACCTGGACAAGATCTTCCGGATGACGGGCATCCACGTGCACAACGGCGAGCATCGGCGTAACATTGTGACGCGCGGTATCCAGTTAGAGCAGCTGCGTGGTCGTCGGTTTCAAGTAGGTGAGGTCATTTTAGAGTACGATCGGCCTCGGCCACCGTGCTCTTATGTGGAGAGTATCACCGAGCCAGGGATGATGCGTGCCCTGATGGGGCGTGGTGGCATCTGCGCCCGTGTGGTGCATGGCGGAAAAATTCGTGTCGGTGATTACATTGCCGCTTTATCAGGTGATGAGTGACGCTTATGACCCCTGAAGACGCCATCCGCAAGATAGCGGCTGTGTGCCGCTCGGGTCGCTCTGTCAGCGAAGAGGGCAGAACGGGCTATCGCATTGGGAAAGTCTTTGTTGATACCCGTGGATTACAACGGGGAGTGGTTCCGTGCCCTCGCTGTGGGGCATTGATGGGAATGGGTAGCATCAAAGTGTATCACGATGATGGGCGCATGGTATACTTTAGCCCAAGGCTGTTCCATTATGTCGAAGCAGGCCATCCCATCACGTCACGTGATGTCAACGGCAATCTCCTGGTCGCGATTATGAGTGAATCTTGACTGTGGAAGATTGGCTATCGCCTGAGCGCCTCGAACAAGATGCTGTTTACCTAGGTGTCCTGACGGCGTGGGGCATAAAGCCCCTCAGCCGGTTGGAGTATCCGGTTAGGCCCTGGGTACTTGCACTGTTCCGACAAATGACTCTTGTGACAGCTAATATCACGCGCTATGCGGAAGATGGTACACGCGCGGAACATTTGGTGTTCAGTCGGGATGCTCGCCTTGTAGAGCGCTATCGGAGAAGGTTTGACCGGCGCCCTTTAGGTGTTGAGTCGGCTCATCTGGTGCGCATCGAGGCATATTATTTCGGCTATCCACCCTGTTGTGCGGAGGAGTACCTTTGCAACCCCGATACGCCCAGCGACTTGCCCCCTGCCGATCAGGCGTTGCTCTTCCATCGTGCCTGTACAGGATGCACGGTGACGCCGCGTTTGATCCCGCTGTATCGGATCGCGCTGGCCCAAGCTGGAGAACTGTACGACAGTTATTCATCTCGTAATCGTAGGTTTTGCGCAAGGTAAACGTCATCCAGGGGTCTTGTAACACTCAACTTGTCGTGATATTATAAAGAACGTTTGAAACCTCTTTTTCTCCTCCTTTTGGTAAGAGGGTCAGGGGGTGGCGGGTCCCCTGGCCCTCGTGGGTTTTTTTTTACCATTGTTTTGCGTGCTTTCGATTATATTTTGTCTCGGGCAGGGTTTTGCATACAATGCTGGCAGAAGCTTGCTCTGTGGAGGAGGTATCTTATGATACCTTTGCGAGTCATCTGGAAGCTGATTTTGCTTGCTCTCCTCACTTTGGTTGTCGGAGTCGCCGGACACGTCGACGGCGGTTATCTCACTACTGCCTACGCCTTGTTAGTGCAGCATGAAGCTACCTTGTTCTATGGTTTGACTCTTTCCCCTTCTGGCATTGATCCCCACGTGAACGCCTCTTCCGAGTTGGGTATCCCTCTGCGCAGCGTATACGATACATTGGTATATCGCACGGGAAGATCGCCAGAAGAGGTGCAGCAGTTTGTGCCTGGTTTGGCCGAGTCGTGGGAAGTCAGCCAGGATGGCCTGGTGTACACCTTTCATCTGCGTCGCGGTGTGAAATTCCACGACGGCAGCCCATTCAATGCTGCTGCCGTGAAGGTCAATCTAGAGCGCATTGTCGATCCTGCTATCAAGTCACAAAAGGCAGCGTTCCTGTTGGGTCCATTCCGTTCCGTTGAAGTACGCGATGAGTACACGGTGGCCATTCATCTTTCGGCGCCATATGCCCCTTTGCTGGACAGTTTGTCTCAAGTGTATCTGGGGATGGCTGCGCCTCAGTCGCTTGCTCGTTGGGGTGTCGACTATCAGTTTCATCAGGTAGGCACCGGCCCGTTTCGCTTTGAGGAATATATGCCCAACGACTATCTGACCATCGTGCGCAACGACGCGTATGCTTGGGGGCCGCGCATTTATGCCCATCAAGGGCCGGCCCATTTGGAGCGGGTTGTCTTCAGGTTTTTCACCGATCCGGCGGGGCGTGCCATTGCCCTGCAGGCGGGTGATGTCCACGTGATGGGTGAGATTCCGCCGACGGACGCGAAGCGCCTGCAACAGGACGAACGATTCGCCATCATCCCGGTGCCTATCCCCGGTCAATCGTTGGGGTTGATCCTCAATACGCAGCGTCCACCCCTGGATGACGTTCGCGTGCGGCGTGCCTTGTTGTTTGCGACCAATCGTGAAGAGATTGTGCAAGCCATTTTTGGCGGCTTTTCGCCTGCCGCAACTGGCCCGCTCACCTCGGCCACATTTGGGTATGTCGAAATGCCGGCGACGCTCGTTCGCTTTGATCCAACCGAGGCGGTTCGATTGCTAGAGGAAGCGGGATATGTGGACATCGACGGCGATGGGGTGCGTGAGCGCGCTGGCCAGCCGTTGCTTCTGGATGCCGTGCTGATGACGTGGGGCTCGCTGCCGGAAGTTGCCCAGTTGCTCCAATCGCAGTGGAAAGTGGTGGGCGTCCAACTGCAGTTGCGCACCTTGACTTATCCGGCCGCGTTGGAGGTGGCGCGTACGGGAGATTATCATCTTATTCCCCAGAACTATGCCGGCAGTGATCCCGATCTGCTCCACACTTATTATCATTCCACCAGTGCCTTTAACTGGAGCCGTGTTTCAGATGCCGTTCTGGACGATCTATTAGAACGTGCGCGCCAAGTCAGTGACCCTGCTGTCCGCGCGAAGCTGTACGCTCAGGCGCAAGAACGCATTATGGAGCTCGTGCTGCTCATCCCCATCCGGGATCCGGTCAATCTAAACGGGGTGAGCGCGCGCGTGCAAGGATTGCGCTTCGATGCCCAAGGGTGGTTTCCCATCTTGCATGATGTCCAACTGCAGTGAGTTCCTCTCCGTTTTTCATCGTATATGCTCATCCTGATTGCACGCCGTTTGGTGGGGGCCATCTTTGCGCTGTGGGGCATTGCGACACTTGTATTTGTGTTGCTGCGCGTGCTCCCTGGAGACCCGGCGCGCACGATTCTGGCCGCTTCCGGCGCTTCCGAAACGGCCATCACCCAGGCGCGTCAGCAAATGGGGCTGGACGAAGCGCTGCCGATCCAATATAGCCGTTACCTGTGGAATCTGGCGCGTGGTGATCTAGGGCGCTCCCTGTTCAGCAATCGGCCGGTACTCCTGACTCTTGCCGAACAGCTACCATCCACGTTTGAGTTGGCAGTAGCGGCGCTCACGATCACTATAGTTCTTGGTCTGGGCTTAGGTGTGTTAGCTGCCCTGTATGTGGGTAGCTGGGTTGACCGAGTCACCGTCGGGATTGCCGTGTTGGGAGTTTCTACCCCGCTGTTTTGGTCCGGCCTCTTGCTTATCTGGTTATTCAGCTTGGCGTTGCGTTGGCTGCCGGCAAGCGGTGCCGGATCGTGGCGCCATCTGATTATGCCGGCAACATTGCTGGGATTTGTGGGTGCCGCGCCGCTCGCCCGCTTGATACGCAGCAACTTGCTCACCGCGTTGCAAGCGGACTATATCACGGTTGCGCGGAGCAAAGGGCTGCCAGAAGCGCTTGTTTTGCTGCGCCATGCCTTGCGCAATGCCCTGTTACCCAGCCTCAATCTAATTGGGTTGCAGGCAGGGTTCCTCTTGGGAGGCGCAGTGGTCACCGAGACTGTGTTCGCACGACCTGGGTTGGGCCGAGTCGTCGTGGACGCGATCTTATGGAAAGACCTCCCTGTGGTGCAAGGCGCCGTGTTATTAGTTGCGAGCACTTATGTTGTCATCAACCTGGGCGTTGACCTGATTGCGATGGTGCTCGATCCACGCCAGCGTGAGAGCTAGCGCATGGAGCCTCTCCGTTGTTGGCCTCGCGTCTGGTGCAACTTGCGCACTGACCCCCGCTTCTGGGCAGGCGGTTGTATGATGTGCTTGATCCTCTTTGGTACAGCGGCTGCATCCTTCGTAGCACCCTATGATCCATTGACCACCGCACCGACGAGACAATTTCTGCCGCCCGCCATCGATCATCCGCTTGGCACCGATCTGTTAGGGCGTGATGTGTGGAGTCGTCTGGTCTGGGGAGGAAGGCTTTCCTTGATAGCTGGGATAATCGCTACTGGGCTGGCAGTAATTCCCGGGAGTTTATTGGGGCTTCTCGCTGGTTATCTTGGAGGAAGGGTGGACTCCTTGCTTATGCGCATTGTGGACATGGCGTTGGCCTTCCCCACCTTACTGCTTGCTCTCACCATCGTGAGTGCTCTGGGGGCTGGGCTGACA
The DNA here is from genome assembly GCA_036172345.1 of Anaerolineae bacterium. Classification (GTDB taxonomy): domain Bacteria; phylum Chloroflexota; class Anaerolineae; order 4572-78; family NAK82; genus NAK82. The sequence continues at coordinate 11,707 of JASFBB010000131.1, read as the reverse complement.
AGTGCCACCTTGGCGGTGGGATGTGCCAGTGTTCCCCGCTTCGCTCGGATAGTGCGTGCTGCTACTCTAAGTGTGCGATATGCACCGTTCATCGAGGCCGCTCGCACTATTGGCTGTTCTCCGGGACGCATCTTGTTGAGGCACATAGCCCCCTTTGTGGCGGATACCGTCGTTGTGCTGGGTTCATTGGAATTGGGCTATGCGTTGCTTAATATCGGAGCGCTCAGTTTTCTTGGCCTGGGTGCCCAACCGCCTGTGCCAGAATGGGGGCTGATGCTGACCGAGAGCCGTGCCTACCTGAGCGTGGCACCGTGGATTGCGGCAGCGCCTGGATGCGCGATCACCTTGACCGTGCTGGCGGTGAATCTGCTGGGGGACGCGTTGCGCGATGCGTTGGGATTGCAGGTGCATAGTTAGGAACAGAAACAGGGACGAAATACGCCGATCTTATAACGCGGGCGACAATAATGGAGGGTGTTGAAAAATGTTTTAGTTGCCTGTTTTATTGGCCTATTTTCTTGATAAAATCTGGGCGGCCGGGGGACTTTTTCAACACCCTCATGATGCAAAGTTGACCGGAGATGTCATCGTAATGTACGATAGTCTCTTAGAAAGTTTCTCTATCTCTAACGTTCAGGGATATCGCGAGGAGAACAAGTTCTATGCCACTCGACGGGGCGACTCAAAAGAAAATCAGAGAAATTTTTCACAAGTTTCTGAGCACACGGGCTCGGGAAATTCGCCGCTTGAAAATCGAGGATTTGCGCATCAATCCGTTTTTGCTCCGGATTCTGGCCGCGAAAATGGGTTTGAATGATGCTAGGTCGATTATCACATGGCTTGTCAATCAACGCCTCGAACGCGGAACCGTGACGGCATTCGGCCTGGCGTTGCAAGAAGTTGCAAGGGTGTTTTCCGAGGGCAGTGGGGTTGAAGGCGCCGACATTATGAAAACGAAATCGGGACGCCATTACTATATCCAGGTGAAAAGCGGGCCCAACACAATCCCAAAAGACATGGGGGGTACGCATTTCTCAGTTGTTGCGCTCAGCCCAAAGACGTAACCGTGGATCGGTAGCACTGTTCGGAATGTGTTACGGTAACAGGCACCAAGTCAGTAGTATCGTGCGCAAATACATCGAGCAAGAGGGTGGCATTGAATGGCTTGCAGGACGCGATTTTTGGGAGTTTATTTCAGGTGATCGAGGATGCATCGATGAGATATACAGGATTGTCGGAGAGGTGGGTGATGAGTTCAAAGATGCTAAGGGTCATTCACTCTCCGAGATATTGGAGAACAAGATGCAAGATCTCCTGGAGCAGTTCGGAAACCTGTATGGGACCAGTGGTGATGAAATGTGGCAGAAGCTGTTGGGGCACAATTCGTGAATAGGATGAGGCTGATTGAGAAGGATTTTCCAGTATATCGACTCAATCCGGTAGCATTAGCCGAAGGTAATGCTAAGAAGCCTATTTATCGAATGCATAAATGGTGGGCTCGTCGTCTGGGCAGCGTGTTTCGCATGATCACCCTTGCTGCCTTCAGCTGGGAGGAAGAGACGGAGACAACGATCTGGCAGAGGTTTTTGAGAGGGGCGGACCTAGGATCCCCTATCGTGTTAGATCCCTTTATGGGAGGTGGCACCACCATCGTTGAAGCGTTGCGATTGGGTTGTAAAGTCATCGGTGTGGACATTAATCCGGTGGCGTGGTTCGTGACCAAGAAGGAAGTCGAACCAGTTGACATCAAATCTCTTGACGCCGCTTTTGACTGGCTCAAGCATACGGCAGGTAAGACCATTCTCAAATATTATAGCACCACCTGTCCCGCAGGTCATCGAGCTACCACGATGTATTATTTTTGGGTAAAGGTTGCGCCGTGTGCACGATGTGGTGCTCTTGTTAAGCTTTTCCCTAATTATGAACTTTCTCGCAGAGATCATGTCGACGTGTGTGTATGCCCCAAATGTCTCCAGATAAATGAAGTGGATAGTGGCCGATCAACCGTAACCTGTCGTGAGTGTGGTTATGCGTTTAACCCTCGCAAAGGGATAGCAGGCAAAGGTGTCTATCATTGTCCTGTCTGTGGTGCAACTCATCGGGTATTAGATGCAGTTGCGGCCAAAGGTACCCACCTCGATATGGAATTGCACGCTCTAGAAGGGTACTGCTCTATATGCGGCCGTTTCTTCAAACGCGTCGATCAGATTGACCTCTCACTGTGGCAGCAAGTAGTAGAAGAATATGAAAAACGCCAGGATACATTGCTGATCCCTCGTCAAGCGATCCCTGTTGAGGGACGTAGCGACCCACGTCCCATCAACCATGGTTATACCCACTTCTGGCAAATGTTTAACGAACGCCAGTTATTATGTCTTTCAATTCTGCTCGAACACATAATGGCTATTTCGGATCAGAATGTGCGTGAGCTGATGTTGATCGCGTTCTCCGATTGTTTGGATGCTAACAATATGTTTTGCAAGTATGAGATCGAGTGGCATAAAGTCTCGCTGATGTTTGGGTTGCATGCCTACCATCCGATTGAACGTCCCACTGAGAACAATGTATGGGGAACACGTTTCGGTCGAGGGACGTTTGTTAAGTGTTTCGAGAAAGTGCGGCGCGCCAAGATTTATTGTCAGCGTCCTTATGAACGAGTCCTCGGCAGCAACGGAAAACGTTATACCCATTATACTGGCAGAGAGCGTATCGAGGGCTGGTTGGTGGACGATTTCCGGACGCTTACGCGACGTGATCATGCCGTTCTGTTACGTTGTCAAAGTTCCGAAGACCTATCGTTCATACCGGATAAATCCGTCGATTGTGTTATCACCGATCCACCGTATTTTGACAATGTCCAGTATTCCGAGCTGGCTGACTTTTTCTACGTCTGGTTACGCTTAGCTTTGCGTAATTTTTATCCTTGGTTTGAACCAGATCTCTCCAGACGTTCAAATGAGATTGTGAAGAATGAGGAGCTAGGGAAGACCACTAGCTCTTTCGTAGAGGGGTTGCGTTGTGTATTTCGTGAGTGTCATCGTGTGCTGAAGGACGATGGATTATTGATATTCACCTTCCATCATAATAAAGTTTGGGCTTGGGAAGGTATAGGTCAACTTCTTTTGGATTCTGGATTCTACGTCTCTGCCACCCCAATCGTTCGTTCAGAAGGCAAGAGCGGTTTTCATGGCAGCGAGGGTAATATCCGATATGACTGTATATTGGTGTGTCGTAAAATGTCTTGCTATGTTTCTTCGAATGATCTCTCCTCTCTGGGAAGAAAGGTCTTGCAGGACTCGAGTACTTGGACTCAACGCACTTTGGATTCAGGGATGCCTGTCAACGAAGTTGATCTGTTCACCATTGTGATGGGGAAGACATTGGAACACTATACCAAGGCTGTGGCGAGCGGAAAAATGTCTCATGAGAGCGTTATTAGTGATCCTAAAACGTATCTTTTAGAGGCCTTGCAAGAGACGGCCGCATTGATACAGCAGATTCCTTCGGACATAGGCCCACAAGCAGCTGATCGTACAGGCACGTCGGTGGAACCGTTTCACCAGCTGGCGCTGTTTGCTCTTGAATCGAGAGCGAAGTATGCGGAACCGTCGTCCAAACAAGATGCAGTGCGATCTGCGGAGACGATAGATGGCTCCATCAGCGAGGCATAAATCGGGGATCAGCTATGCATGAGCTCGCCGTTACGGAAAACATCCTAGCGCTCGCATTGGAGGCAGCACAAAAGGCGGGTGCCCGCCGTATTACCGCCCTCAACCTGGTGATCGGCGACTTGTCCAGCTTTGTGGATGAGTCGGTGCAGTTCTACTTTGATCTGCTCAGCCAGGGGACGATCGCCGAGGGCGCCGTGCTCCATTTTCGACGCGAGCACGCGGTGGCCACGTGTCGCGCATGTGGGCACCAGTTCCAGGTCAGCCCGCCGCTAGTCCCGATCTGTCCCAATTGTGGGGATTATCACTTAGAAGTAAAAGGTGGGCAGGGGCTTGCTGTGGAGAGCATCGAAGTGAGTGATGATGATGAAGCTGAAAGTAGAAAAGCGGATCCTTAGCGCTAATGACGAGGTTGCTGCGCAGAATCGAGCGCGCCTGGATGCGGCCGGGATACTGGCCATCAACATTATGGCTTCGCCAGGGGCAGGGAAGACCAGTCTCATTCTGGCCACCGCTGGTCGGTTGCTGCGCGAGATACCCCTGGGCGTGATTGAGGGTGATCTGGCATCGCGCATTGATGCTGACCTGGTGGCAACACGTGGCATACCGGTTACCCAGATCAACACAGGGGGCAGCTGTCACCTGGACGCCCCGATGGTCCGAACGGCACTGGATCATTTGCCTTTGGAAAACGTTCGCTTGTTGTTCATCGAGAACGTGGGCAACCTGGTCTGTCCGGCAGAGTTTGAGCTGGGCGCTCACCTGGCTGTAGTGGTGGCCAGCATACCGGAGGGCCACGATAAACCTTACAAGTATCCTGGCATATTCGCCCGCGCTGATGCAGTGGTATTGAACAAAGCTGATCTGTTACACGTCTTCGATTTCGATGTGGAATATTTTGAACGCGGTTTGCGTATGGTGAATCCCTCTGTCCCTCTTTTCGTGCTGTCATGTCGTACTGGTCAGGGATTGGATGCCTGGGTGACCTGGTTGTTGCACCATATAAACGACCGTTCGGGGTCATCAGTCCCAGCTACCTCATAGAGCGTGATCGTCGTGATGCAGCATCCTTCGGCTGATTCCTCGCAGCGTCGCCTGCGCATCGAGGTGCATGGCGCGGTGCAGGGTGTGGGATTTCGTCCCTTCGTCTATCGTTTGGCGACCGAGCTGGGCCTCACCGGTTGGGTGATCAACGACACGCGCGGTGTCTTCATCGAGGTAGAAGGTCTTGAGCCCAATCTGCATCTCTTTCAGGAACGCCTGGTACGTGAGGCGCCGCCGCGCGCCGTCATCCAGAAGGTAGATTTTCGCTGGCTCGGTCCGGCTGGATACGCGCGGTTCGAGATTCGCCACAGTGACGCTGGTGGGACGAAAACGGTGCTGGTGCTCCCCGACATTGCCACCTGCGCTGATTGCTTGAAGGAAGTGTTTGACCCCGGCGATCGTCGCTACTGCTATCCCTTTACCAACTGTACCAACTGTGGCCCTCGCTTCACCATCATTGAGGCGTTGCCCTACGATCGCCCCAACACGACGATGCGGCACTTTGTCATGTGCCCAGAGTGTCGATCTGAGTACGATCAGCCCCTCAATCGCCGCTTTCATGCGCAACCCAACGCCTGTCCGGTGTGCGGGCCGCATTTGGCTCTCTGGTCTGCCCGAGGAGAGACACTTGTAGAGGGGGACGACGCCCAGGTATTGCAACAGGCTGCTTCGGGGTTGCGTCAGGGGCTGATCGTAGCAGTGAAGGGCTTGGGTGGTTTCCACCTGATGGCGGATGCGTGCAATGCCGATGCAGTGGCGCTGCTGCGTCAACGTAAGCGGCGCCCGCATCGACCGCTGGCATTGATGGCGCGCGACCTAGAGCAGGCGCGCACGTTGTGTTCTATCTCGGAGGAGGCGGAACAGCTGCTCACCACGCCTGAGGCGCCTATCTTGCTGTTGCCGCGCTTGCCCAATGCACTAGTGGCGGATAATGTGGCACCGAATAACCCCAATCTGGGTATTATGTTGCCCTATACGCCGTTGCATCACCTGTTGTTGCGTATGTTGGATTTTCCAGTGGTGGCTACCAGCGGCAACCTCACCGACGAACCCATCTGCATTGATGAGCGCGAGGCGTTACAACGCCTGAGTGGAATAGCAGATCTATTCCTAGTGCATAACCGCCCTATCACCCGTCACGCGGATGACAGCCTCGTGTGGATCGTGGATGGGCAGGCGCAGTTGTTACGTCGGGCGCGCGGCTATGCGCCCTTGCCAGTGACGGTAGCACGGCCGCTGCCCACGATACTAGGGGTGGGTGCGCACCTCAAGAACACTGTAGCGCTCAGCGTGGGGCCCCATGTGTTCATCAGCCAACACATCGGCGACCTGGAAACTTTGGAAGCTACCATCGCCTTCGAGCGCGTGATCGCCGATTTCTTGCACCTTTATGAAGCAAGACCGCTGGCGATTGCCCATGACCTACACCCAGATTACATCTCAACTCGTTGGGCACAGGAGGTAGTGCAGACAGGTCGCATTGCCCGACTGTCGATCGAGCTAGAGGGTCCGCAGTTGGTTGCAGTGCAACACCACCATGCTCACCTGGCCGCATGCCTGGCCGAGAATAAGGTATCGGGCAGTGCACTGGGGGTGACGTGGGATGGAACGGGATATGGCACCGATGGCACTGTGTGGGGCGGGGAATTCTTGCTGGGAGATGCCACCAGTTTCATGCGCGTTGCGCATCTGAGACCGTTTCGTTTACCGGGGGGTGAGGCAGCTGTGCTGGAGCCATGCCGCGTGGCGCTGGCGTTGCTCTGGGAGATGTGGGGAGAGAATGCTTGGGAGCGTGACGATCTGGCGCCATTGCGTGAGTTTTCCACTTCTCAAAAGCATTTGTTGGCGCAGATGCTCCGACGCAGTCTCAATGCTCCTATCACGACAAGCATTGGTCGCCTGTTCGATGGCGTCGCAGCTTTGGTCGGGTTGCACCAGCGGGTGAGCTTTGAGGGACAAGCGGCCATGGCGTTGGAGTTCACCGCCGATCCTTCTGTCCAGGGAGCATACCCTTTTTCGCTGGAAGAATCTCAATCTGGTGAGGAGGATGCAACGCTCTCCAAATGGATACTGGACTGGCGGCCGTTGTTGGTTGCATTGCTGGATGACTTGCAACGGAAGGTCCCTGTGGGTATTATAGCGGCACGGTTTCACAACGCGCTGGTGGAAGGAATCGTGGCCGTGGCTCGACAGGTGGGCCATGCGCGCGTGGTATTATCCGGTGGGTGTTTTCAGAACCGCTGGCTGACCGAAAGGGCTGCTGCAGCTTTGCGTCGTGCCGGATTCGAGGTGTTGCTGCACCGTCATGTGCCACCTAATGACGGGTGTGTCAGTTTGGGCCAGGTGGTAGTGGCAGCAGCGAAATTGGAACAGGACAAGGTATCGTGAGGTGCGAGATGTGTCTAGGCATTCCGGGAGAGGTGTTGAGCATTGAACAAAATGCTGCGGGCATTGCAATGGGCAAGGTGCGCTTTGGAGGAGTTGTGCGCGAGGTCTGTCTGGCTTATGTACCGAACGTCCAGGTAGGCGATTATGTGATTGTGCATGCCGGCTTCGCGCTGAGCATCCTGAACGAAGAGGAAGCGAAGGAAGTCTTCGAAATGCTAGAGCAAATAAGCGCACTGGCCGAAGCGTCTCCGGGAGACGACACATAGTATGCGCTTTGTGGACGAATTTCGCCGTGAAGCGGACGCACAGAAGCTGGTGCGGGCCATCGAACGGCTGGTCACCCGCCCGTGGACGATTATGGAAATCTGCGGAGGGCAGACTCACAACTTGATCAAGTTTGGCATCGATCGGCTATTGCCCCCTTCTATCACGTTGGTGCACGGCCCCGGCTGTCCTGTGTGCGTCACTCCGCTGGAGTTAATCGACAAGGCGATCCGGATCGCGCAGCAACCCCACGTGATCTTCACCTCGTTTGGGGACATGCTGCGCGTGCCGGGTTCCACCTCTGATTTGTTGAGTGCACGCGCCCAAGGGGCGGATGTGCGGATGGTGTACTCACCTCTGGATGCCCTGGCATTGTCTCAGAAGTATCCTGACCGGGAGGTGGTCTTTTTCGCAGTCGGTTTCGAAACAACCGCTCCTGGCAACGCTATGGCGGTGTGGCAGGCCAGGCAGCTCGGTCTGCGCAACTTCTCCATCCTGTGCGCGCATGTGTTGGTGCCGCCTGCGATGCAGGCCATTCTCGCTTCGTCGGACAATCGCATTCAAGCGTTCCTGGCGGCAGGACATGTCTGCACGGTGATGGGGACGCGCGAATATGAGCCCATCGCCGAGCAGTATCGCATTCCAATTGTGGTCACCGGTTTCGAACCTCTGGATTTGCTCCAGGGGCTCTACATAGCGCTGCGGGCTCTGGAAGAGGGGCGCTGGGGGGTGGAGATTCAATATACCCGTTCGGTGACGCGCGACGGAAATGTGGCGGCACAGCAACTGATGCACCAGGTCTTTGAGATGTGCGATCGGCAATGGCGTGGAATTGGTCTGATTCCCGCTAGTGGGTATTGCCTACGTTCCTCGTGGGCGGAATTCGACGCGGAGAGACGCTTTGACCTCTCAGGTGTGAGCACACAAGAGTCTTCCATCTGTATTGCAGGTCAAATCCTGCAGGGTTTGAAGAAGCCGCCACAATGTCCCGCCTTTGGCATTCAGTGTACCCCGGAGCACCCGCTGGGGGCACCGATGGTGTCCTCCGAAGGTGCTTGTGCAGCGTATTACCAATACGGCCAGCCTGGCTAATGCAGGAGCGTCCCCTATGATCGATTTGCAGTGTCCTATCCCGATTAGCGATTATCCGGTGGTGACGCTCGCACATGGCGGGGGTGGTCGGTTGAGCCAGATGCTGATCGAGCGTATGTTCGTGCCCACCTTTTCCAACACCGCGCTCGAGGCGTTGCACGACGGGGCCATCCTGGAGCTGAATGGGACACGTCTGGCTTTCTCAACCGACTCGTTCACGGTCAGTCCGCTTTTCTTCCCGGGTGGCGATATCGGTTCATTGGCGGTGCATGGCACCGTGAACGATCTGGCGATGTGTGGTGCACGCCCCCTGGCCCTTTCGGCCGGTTTCATCCTGGAGGAAGGGTTCCCGATGGAGGATCTGTGGCGCATCCTCCTTTCGATGCAACGTGCTGCCGCCGAAGTCGGTGTGCCGGTGGTCACGGGCGACACCAAGGTGGTCGAGCGTGGCAAGGGGGATGGCTTGTTCATTAATACTACCGGCTTGGGGATAGTTCTTCCCAGTGCACATATTGCACCGCAGCGTGCCGCACCGGGCGATGTCGTCCTTATCAATGGTCCAATCGCCGAGCATGGCATCGCGATCATGTCACAACGCGAGGGGTTGGCTTTTGAGACCGATCTGGTCAGCGACTCCGCTCCCCTAGTTGATCTGGTGATGCGGTTATTGGAGGTGGGAGGTGAGCACGTGCATGTACTGCGTGATCCTACCCGTGGGGGTGTAGCCAGCGCGCTGAACGAAATCGCAGCCAAAGCGCGCGTGGGTATTCGTTTGGATGAGGAACGCATTCCAGTCGCGGATGCCGTGCGCGGTGCGTGCGAGATCCTCGGCCTTGACCCGCTTTATGTGGCCAATGAAGGCAAATGCATCGTCATTGTCGCGCCCGAGGTGGCCGATCGCGTGTTGGAGATAATCCGTGCCCATCCTCAAGGTGGCCAAGCGACCCTCATCGGTGAGGTGGTGCAGGAACACCCTGGTAAAGTGTTTATGCGTAGCCGTATCGGTGGTCTGCGCGTCGTGGATATGCTCAGCGGAGAGCAGCTGCCGCGTATTTGCTGAGTGTCCGCTTCACAGCCCTCCCAGATCGATCGAAAAGGGGGGCAGACGCGGTGCCTGCGCGGTTTTTTCGACCTGTACCACAATAGGAGCAAACTCTTCAGCCGGGTATTCCTCAATGCGTCCGGTGTCACTCAGCAGAGTCAGCTCCGGTTTTATTGGCAGTCGTCCCAAAAGAGGGATGCCCAAGGCTTGGGCCAGCTCCGCAGCATGGCTTGGGCCAAATACCTCGTAGGATCTGCCGTTATCCGGGCAGACGAAATAGCTCATGTTTTCTATTAACCCCAGCAGAGGCACCTGAAGCATCTCAGCCATTTGCGCGGCTTTGTGCACCACCATACCGGCTAGACCTTGGGGGGCAGTCACCAACAGGGCGCCGCTTAGGGGTAGAAATTGCATTACCGTCAGCGAGGCATCCGATGTGCCTGGTGGAAGGTCCACAATCAGATAGTCCAGCTCACCCCAAGCCACATCTGTCCAGAATTGTTGGATGGCGCGTCCGATGAGGGGGCCGCGCCAGATGACAGCGTCGCTCTCCTTGCGTAGTAACAGATTAATGGACATCAGCTTGATGCCAGTACGGCTCACTGCCGGAGGAATGCCCAGCGGATCGCTGCCCAGTTGGATACCCTTGGGCAGAAACATTTTGGGAATGCTGGGTCCGGTAATGTCAGCATCCAGAATACCTATTCGGTAGCCCTTGCGACGCAGTGACACTGCCAACAAGCTGCTCACAATGGACTTACCTACGCCGCCTTTTCCACTTAATACGGCCACGACATGATCAATACGGTTGATCTCGGATGCCCTTTGAGCCCTCTCCGGAGCGCTCTCGGCCGGAGGCTGATGAGAGGTTGTCATCGAGTATCTCCTTCCGCACTGGCGCGCAGCGTGGCGATCACACGTTCCAATTTGGCGCGCGCCTCCCGGGCTAGAGAGATCAGGGCGGGATTGTTCAACCACTTACTCATCAAACTGGGGTCCATGATTGAGACGACGCTGCCCGTGCCCTCTTCATACACAATGGCGTTGCACGGCAGCAACAGTCCGATTTCCAGCTCTGTCTGAAATGCCCGATAGGCAAGAGGGGGATTACAAGCTCCGAGAATTACATACTTGCGGAAGTCAGCGTCCAGCTTCTTCTTTAGCGTTGCCTGAACGTCTATCTCGGTCAAAACACCGAACCCCTCGGCTTTTAAGGCTTCTTTAGCAAGGTCGACAGCTTGTTCGAATGCGAGGGGAAGCCAGATTCGCAGATCGTTTCCTAGGGGCTCACTCATCGGTCTTGTTACTCCTTGTTCACATCTAGTCGCCGCTATTCCAAGTAAAGATACTATAGCTGAGGGTGGCATTGCGCAAAGTCACATGCCACTTGCGATAATGATCGACCGTCTTAGGCCCGTCGGCCTTGCCAAGGCCATAGGTGTTGCATCACGCGTTGTAACGTGGGCAAATGGAGGAGCATATTCGCATAACTGGCGTTGGCCATCGGGCAGGCGCACTCGCGTCGGTAGATGCTGCGGCGCAATCTCCACATCGGCTCACTCTGCCAGATGGCGCGCAGATCGTAGTCGTGTTCGCGCAGGTTGCCCACCGACTCGGCACGAATGCAGCAGCTCCAGACATCTCCGTTGGGGGCGATGTGGCCACTCGCCCAGCCGGCGTAACAAGGGATGACCTGGCGCTGTTCGAGCAGGATGCGCTTGGCCAGCTGATAATACTCCGCGCGAAACGCTTGGGTCACGCGAGCTCGGCCACGATGGGCAGCTCGGCTCGCCTGTCGAGTCAAAAAGTCTGCCAGAGGTGCGTATTCTACTGCCGTGGGTGTGATCTGCCATCCAATGGTGTCCAGTTCCACACGCTCTTCGGCCACCTCCGTAATGTAGCTGTCCGGCTGCAAGGCTTCCAGGGCGGCGTAGAGCTCATAAAAGCGCTGTACGTTGAATTTGCTGATGACCGTATGCACCGTTAGGAGCAGGTTGGGGTGATGAGGCTGTAGCTCCTTCAAAGCCTTCCATGTCCCCAGGGCGCGTTGCCAATTACCCGGCACACCCCGGATCGGACATACACCGGCATACATCACCTTCACCGGAGGAGAACCGTTTCTCCGCCAGGACCTGAGCGAGATTGTCCTGAGCGCCTATCAACACTGTCGACCCTCCTTGATCACTATCCCCACCAACGGACTGCTCAC
>JASFBB010000130.1:0-5435 GCA_036172345.1 Anaerolineae bacterium | reverse complement strand
ACCTCGATATACCCACCCGATTTGGTTGAAGCCATTCGACTGGGCGTTCGCAAGATCAACGTGGGTAGCATTCTGAAGCGCACCTATTTTGAGACGTTGCGTCAGGTGAGCTCTCAAGTTGGTGATTCATACAATCCTTATGATGTAATTGGTTCCGGTTTTCCGGAGGACGTGTTGACGCAGGCACGAGTGGCCGTACAGGAGCGCATTGCGGAGCTGATGCATCTATTTGGCAGCGCGGGCAAGGCAGCGTGATTTTGAACGACGTTCCTCAACAAGGAGCGTCTCGTCATCCCTGCTGCGCGCTGCAGATATAAGCGTTTACCCTTACTCAGATATTAGGTTCGTATGATCGCTTCGAAAGGGGGTGATATAAGGGACAGAGCGATGGAAAGATACCTAAGCTAGTGATCAACGGTTACAATGAAGTTGCCCAGTATTTAGCAGAAATCAAGGAGGAAAAGAAAGATGTCCAAGAAGTTGCATCTGCTCGTTGTGTTTGCTTTGTTGATCGGATTGGTGGGGGCCTTTGCCCAGCCAGCCGCTGCCCAGCAGCCGGTGAAGGAGTTAACCATCCTCTGGGCAGAGTGGGATCCGGCGGTCTACCTGGCTGAAGTGATGAAGGACTACGAGAAAGAGGCTGGCGTCAAGGTCACGGTCAAGCAGGAGCCGTGGGGCTCGTTCCTGGATGTAGTCTCCAAAGAGTGGGCAGCTAAGGGCACTGCGTTCGACCTGGTGGTGGGCGACAGCCAGTGGCTGGGCCAGGCGGCCACCCAGGGGCACTACGTCGAGCTGACCGACTTCCTGAAGGAGACCGGCTTGGCTGAGACGGTGACTGAGGCGACGTTGAAGTACTACGCTGAATATCCCACCGGCTCGGGGCGCTATTGGGCCTTCCCCACCGAGGGTGATGCCAACGGCATGGCCTATCGCAAGGACCTGTTCGAGGATCCGGACGAGATGGCCGCCTTCAAGGAGAAGTACGGCTATGACTTGGGCGTGCCCAAGACGTGGGCTGAGCTGATGGACATCGCCAAGTTCTTCACCCGCCCGGATGAGAACCTGTACGGCGCGGCCATCTATACCCAGAAGGACTACGATGCCATCACCATGGGCTTCCAGAACGTCATGTGGGGCTTCGGTGGTGAGTGGGCCGATGAGAACAATGACCCGCGCGGTGCTATCAACTCGCCCGGTGCGGTGGAGGCGCTCGAGTTCTACCGTGAGCTGTGGACCTGCTGTGCACCGCCCGGCAGCAGCAACATCTTCTTCCCCGAGGTGAATAACTACTTCATCAGCGGCCAGGTGGTGATGGGCATGAACTACTTCGCCTTCTTCCCCGCGCTGGCTAACCCGGCCACCAACCCGTATGCGGATGTGACCGGTTACTTCGCTATGCCAGCTGGTCCGACCGGCAAGCGCTTCGCCGCATTGGGAGGCCAGGGGATGAGCATCAACGCCTATCTGCCTCCGGAGCGCATCGAGGCGGCCAAGGAGCTCATCAAGTGGTTCGGCCGCGAAGACGTGCAGATGAAGTGGGCGCTGCTGGGTGGTTACACCTGCAACAAGAAAGTGCTTGCCTCGCCTGAGTTCCTCGAGGTCGCTCCGTTCAATGCTGCCTTCGCCGAGTCTATGGAGATGGTCAAGGACTTCTGGAACGTGCCGGTCTATGCCGACCTGCTTGAGGTGGCTCAGCGCGAGCTGCACGCCTACGTCGTCGGCGGCGAAGGCACCGCCAAGGAGCGCCTGGACATCATCGCCGAGGAGCACTACAAGATCCTGAAGGCTGCCGGGTTGGTCAAGGAGGCAGCTGAATAGGGGGAAGCGGTCCGATCCAACATATCGCGTTCGTGATCTGACCAAGCATCAACGGGGAGGCAGTGACACGGCTGCCTCCCTACTATCATTCGTTTGAAGAGGTGGATTTTATGACCGCAACAACCGCGTTACAGGCGGAAAAGGTGGCTCAACGGCGTCAGGTACACCGTATCAGCGACAAAACCATCCAGACAACATTTATCCTGCCCACGATGGTGTTGCTAATTCTATGGAACATCTTTCCGCTCTTCTACAGTCTTTACTTGAGTTTCACCGAGTACTCGGTCATTGCGGGAGCACCACCCAAATGGGTGGGCTTTGAAAACTATCGTAACATTTTGAGCGACCCTCTGATCTGGAAATACTTTGCCCTGACCGGTCGCTTTGCGTTGCTCTCGGTGGGATTGCAGACAGTCATCGGCTTCGCGATGGCTATGATCGTGCGCGCGAAGTTCCGCGGCAGCGGGTTCATCACCACACTGATTCTCATCCCGATGATGCTCTCGCCGGTTGTGGTGGGCAAGTTCTGGGCGATGATCTACAACCCCACGTTTGGGCCGCTGAACTACCTGTTGGGGCTGCCGCCTCCTAAGGGCCCCGACTGGCTGGCAAATCCTCAGTTTGCGCTTTGGGCGGTGGTGATCGTGGATGTGTGGATGTGGAGCCCCTTCGTGATGCTCCTGTGTCTATCCGGCCTGAAAGCGATCCCGGAATACCTATACGAAGCGGCCGCCATCGACCGCGCTAGCGGATGGTTCCAGTTTTGGCGCATCACATTGCCCCAGGTGGCACCGCTGTTGATGATCGCCATCCTCTTCCGCACCATTGAAGCGTTCAAGCAGTTCGACGTGGTGATGGGCCTGACGGGAGGTGGCCCGGGTGACGCCACTGAGCTGGTGGCCGTCAAACTATATCGTATTGCCTTTTTGGGACGTTTCGATACAGGTATTGCGAGCGCTTTCGCCTACATTGTTCTTATCATTATCATCGCGATCAGCAACCTGTATATTCGGTACCTGAACCGGTTGCGAGGGGAGGCATAGCACATGGGGAGGTTTGAAGAAGTCGGTCCACGTTCGCCGATTGCCGAAAGCATCCGCGTGGATTTGGTACATCCCCGTGCACGCCTAGGGGTGACCATCCGCGCCATCGTGGCCATTGTGATCGTGGCAATCATGCTATTTCCGGTGATCTGGCTCTCCCTTACCACTATTAAGACGCGGCCCGACGCGGTGGCGGTGCCGCCTAAGTTCATCCCATACTTTCCTGACGGATTGCTCAGTGATTGGTGTATGGTGCCACAACTTAATAAAAATGGCACTCCCAAGTTGGACAAGGAGGGCAACCCGGTATTGAAGGAACGGCCGGTGTGCTTCGACGTGACGCTGGAGGGCATCGTCGGGTTGTTCTTTGAGCGCCGTACCCTGACCCCAGCACAACAGAAGCAATATATGGAAAGCCCAGACTTCGGCTGGGCGGATCGTATCCTGCTCAAGCGCGGTCTGGTGATCACCGGCCCCAGCGATTTTGTGAATCGCTTCCGTAACTCCCTGATCATTGCCGGTACTTCGACCGTGTTGGCAGTGGCCTTTGGCTTGCTGGCCGCGTATGCCTTCAGCCGCTGGGACATCAAGGGCAAACCCGATTTTCTCTTCTTCATCCTGAGCACGCGCATGTTGCCGCCGGTGGTGGTGACCATTCCCATCTTCTTAATGTATCGCCAGCTGGGCATCTACGACACCCACATCGGTATGATCATGCTATACACAGTATTCAATCTGTCGCTCTCGGTGTGGCTGCTCAAGGGCTTCCTCGACGAGATCCCCAAGGAGTACGAGGAGGCTGCTTTGGTGGATGGTTACAGTCGGATGCAGGCGTTCCGCAAGGTGGTCTTGCCACAGGCGGCCACGGGCATTGCTGCTACCACAGTGTTCTGTTTGATCTTTGCCTGGAACGAGTATGCCTTCTCGTTGATGTTGACCTCCGATGTGGCCCGCACCATGCCACCCTCGATCGCCAGCACACAGGGCGCGGGCGGTCTCGAATGGGCAATCATCGCAACCGCTTCGATGCTCTTCTTGATCCCAGTGGTGGTGATCACCTTCGCATTGCGCCAGCATTTGTTGCGCGGCGTCACCTTCGGCGCGATCCGGCAATAATGAGGATGAAAGATGGCTACCATCGAATTGCGTCAAGTTGAAAAGAAATTTGGCCAGCTCCATGCTGTCAAGCCGATGGATCTCACCATCCACAATGGAGAGTTTGTGGTGTTGCTGGGGCCCTCCGGTTGCGGCAAGACCACCACGCTGCGCATGATTTCGGGATTGGAGGCGGTCACGGGAGGACACATCTACCTGGATGGACGCGACGTGACCTGGTTACACCCCAGCGAGCGCGACATTGCCTTTGTCTTCCAGTTCTTCGCGCTCTACCCGCATATGAACGTGCTGGATAACATTCGTTTCCCGCTCCAGGCACAGCGCGTTCCGCGCGCCGAGGCGGAGAAACGGGTGTCCGAAATTGTGAAGATGTTGCAGATCGAGCACCTGTTGCACTTGCGCCCCGGCTCGCTGAGTGGCGGTGACCGACAGCGCGTCGCATTAGCGCGCGCCTTGGTGCGTCGCCCGGCAGCCTTCCTGATGGACGAGCCGCTGGGTGCGCTGGATGCCGATCTGCGCGAGTCGATGCGCGCCGAGATCAAGCGGCTGCACATTGCCCACAATGCCACAACTGTCTATGTGACGCACGACCAGCTCGAAGCAATGGCATTGGGTGACCGCATCGTGGTGATGTCGGCCGCCGAAATCCAACAGGTGGGCAGCCCAGCCGAGGTGTATTACAAGCCGGCCAACTTGTTCGTGGCACGCTTTATCGGCAGCCCAGGCATGAACCTGATCAGCGGCCGCTACGCCGATGGCGTTGTTTATTTGCCGGGCGATAATCGTTATGCGGTGCCGGAGAGCTGGCGCGCGCCGCTGACACAGTCCCTCAAGGACGGCGAGGTGATCATCGGCTTCCGGCCCGAATCGGCACGCATCACCGAGAACGGCGCTCTGGCCGCGCGAGTGTATGCCAGTGATATGCACGGTGCCTTCAATATGATTCACCTAGTGCTAGGAGACGAGACCAACGTTGTCAATGTACGGGTAGATCGGTGGGTCACCTATGCGCTAGATACCCCGGTGCGCTTCGACATTGACCCAGAAGGGGTGCGTTTCTTCGATCCGCGCAGCGAGAAAGCGCTGAGACGAGGTGGAGCACAATGAGCCACGTAGAGCTACAGCATATTACCAAGCGTTTCAAGACGGTCACCGCCTTGCGTGACGTCTCGTTCGAGATTCAGGATGGCGAGTTCTTCGTCCTGTTGGGGCCGACGGGCGCCGGCAAGACCACCACGCTGCGCGTCATCGCCGGCCTGGAACAGCAGACGCAAGGCCATGTCCTCTTCGACGGCGAGATCGTGGATGACCTGCCACCCCCGGACCGCGATATCGCGTTTGTGTTTCAACAATACTCGCTGTACCCCAATATGTCAGTATACGACAACCTGGCATTTCCGCTGCGTGCCCCAATGCGGCGCATGTCCGAGGCCGAGATTCGTCAGCGGGTATATCAGG
>JASFBB010000129.1:0-2756 GCA_036172345.1 Anaerolineae bacterium | reverse complement strand
CCCCAGGTGCTTTCTGATTGACAGACGGCCGACCAGGTGGTACACTCTAACACATAGAGGGGGTGCGCACGCTCCGGCATATACCCCGCGTTTGTATTTTTATCTCAAGTTGAGAGGCACACAAAACTTATGACCGCACCAGGCATTCACACCTATTCCGAGATCACCTTGCAGCCGGCCGCCTGGGCTGAGGCGGTGCGCCAGGTCCGAGCGCAATCGTCCCGCTTAGCTGCGTTGGCGCCCTCGTCTTACGCTCAGACGCTCTTCACCGGTTGCGGCAGCACGTATTATCTTTCGCTGGCCGCCGCGGCGTTGACGCAGGCGCTCACCGGCGCGGTGTGCCGCGCGCTGCCCGCTTCGGAACTGCTCCTCTACCCCGATTCCGCCTATCCTGCTCGCAGCATGCGCACGTTGCTGATCGCGGTGTCGCGTTCGGGCACCACCACCGAGACACTGCGTGCGGTGGAGCATTTCCGCCAGGAAGGCCGAGGTGACGTGATGGTGGTCTGTAACTATCCCGATGCTGCGTTGGTGGCAATGGGCGATGTGACTATCCTACTTCCTGCTGGCCGCGAGGAAAGCGTCGCGCAGACGCGCTCGTTCGCCTCGATGTATGTCGCCTGCGTCGCCATGGCGGCTGTGTGGGGCAACGTGTCCGGCGCATTGGACTCCCTGGAGCGGCTGCCCCCTGTCGGCGAGCGCCTGCTGTGTCAGTACGGGGCACTGGCCAGGCAATGGGGTGAAAACACGGCGTTGGACCAGATCTTCTTCCTGGGCTCCGGGCCGCGCTACGGCCTGGCGTGCGAGGCGGCCCTGAAGATGAAAGAGATGTCCCTCACCGTGGTGGAACCGTTCCACTTTCTCGAGTTCCGCCACGGGCCAATGTCTACGATCACGCCTCAGACGCTGGTGGTGGGGCTGCTCTCCGACGTGGCGCGGGCGCAGGAAGAGGCGGTGATGCAGCATATGGCCCATTTGGGTGCGCAGACGCTCACTCTCGGGGAGAGCCGGGCAGATGTCTCCTTCGACTCAGGCGTGCCAGAGCTAATGCGCGGCGTGCTCTACCTGCCCATCCTGCAGCTGATGGCCTATTATCGCGCGCTCAGCAAAGGGCTGGACCCCGACCGGCCGCACAACCTCTCCAAAGTGATCGAGCTGGATGTCCTCTAGCGTCGCCAACGGGCCGGCGGTGGTGTGCTTCGTCGCCTGCAGCGGCACAGGCAAGACCACCCTTTTGGAGAAGCTGATCCCCCGTCTCAAGGCGCGGGGGTTGCGCGTCGGCGTGCTCAAGCATCACGCCCACGCCACCGCCTTCGACATCCCTGGCAAGGATAGCTACCGCATGGCGCAGGCCGGCGCCGACATCGTGGTGGGAGCATGTGCCGCTCAGGTGGCCGTCTTCTATCCCGCGGACGGCCCACCGGATCTCGAAGCGCTGATCGCCCAGCATCTTCAGAAAGTGGACCTGGTGCTAGTAGAAGGCTACAAGGAAGGCCCCCCACCCCAAGATCGAGGTATGTCGAGCAGCACACGTGCCGCGCGACGCCCATGGTATACCCCAATTGATGGCACGGCCCGAGGAGCTGCTTGCCGTGGTCAGCGACTGCGTGCTGGATGTGCCCGTGCCCCACTTCAGCCTGGACGATGCCGACCGCCTGGCGGAGTTTCTGCACCGCTGGATGCAACGGCAGGCCAAGACGAGTGACATGGCACGCGGGCGAGCAAGTAAGATCGATTGAAATCGCCGCTCGAGGCCGGCGCGAGTGGAGTCAACCCGAGCCGCGCGCGTGAGCAAGCGCATATTAACCGCTCCCTGATGGTCGCGGCTCGGATAACTGTCACGATGCGGACAGCGGCATCTCCGCAGGAGGATGCCCGGCAGCACGCCCGCCAGGCTCGACTTCAGTCGCCAGCTTTTTATGGCTTGGCTTGACACTCAACGCAGCTGCCCGATATAGAGCATACGCCCTTCGCTGCGTCCAAAAACCTCAGGGAAGTAGAATTCCCAAGCCACCGTGGGAATGACGTGGAAATCGCCCGGCGTTGTGGCGCGCATGGTGTAGCTATATTCATACGTCCCCTTGGGCAGGTAATCGGCGAACAAGACCACCTTCTCGTCACGCAGCTCGCTGCGGCTGTACCAGTGCCACCAGCGCCATGGCACATAGGCCGTCCCCTCTTCCACGCGCTGCAGCTCGGGACGCTGTGCCAGGATGCTGGTGGTCGCCAGCCCGGTGTCGATCGCCTCGGCGCCGGCGGGCAGCATGTCCTCGACCACCAGGTAGTGCAGGTCATGCGGCGCGATGATCGTCAGGTCCACGCGGATCACATCGCCCACTTTGGCCTCTTTCACGTCCGGGCAACGTGTCCCCTGGTCACATGGGGCGAGCGTGTAGCGCCGTTGCACGATGACGCCGCGGTTGACGGCGGGCAGCTGCTCCACTGGCAGATACACGTGTAGGTGGGCAGCGTAATACAGCTGACCCGGGCCGGCGCCGCGAGCGATGACGAGCTGATGGGAAACTTGCTGCAGCAGCTGCGTAATGCCCACGCGGATGTCCTCGCTGCGTTCTACCGTCTCAGGAGTGACCTCGGTGTCGGCAAGTGTCTCCCCGTTGAGCTGCACCGTGTAGTGATAAGTGGCTTGCAGCTCACCTGTGTGGCGCATCCAGTCGGTCAGGGCGATGAGCGCCCAGGCGGTCTCCTGCGTGGTCGCCCAGACATTCACCTTGCGCGCGACCATCAGCCAGCGCACC
>JASFBB010000128.1:0-2017 GCA_036172345.1 Anaerolineae bacterium | reverse complement strand
AGGGAAGTCAGGAGAAGCGGTCAAGCCGGTGACATATGCAGCGCCCTGCGCGTCCACCGCGATGCCAAGCCCCCAGTCATCGTTCCCTCCTCTTAAAAGGGTGGCATAGCGCAGGGCAGGGGCGGGTTGCACCATGGTAGTAGGAAACGAGGCGCCAGGTGTGAAGGGATGGCTGATCTCATAGGCCCTTGCCCTCTGTTTCTCTTCCACGCGCGGGGAGAGAGAAGCAGGAAGCATCCGCTCGGTGCCGTGTCCATCCACTGCCTGCCACAATGGCAGGATGTGCTCGCCTGCCACAGTGCGCACGTGCAACATCCCATCTTCGGCCAGCGCGATGTCCTCCGCCCCCTCAATTCGTAACCGCACTCGATGTGCATCGGCGCCGGGGTGGATCACCCATTGCGGTTCCGTATGCCCGTGCTGCCACTCCAGGTCAATGCCAGGGTAAAGCTCCCCATAGCGCACCCCACCCCAAACGGGCACCTTGGTGCGCCATTGGGTGGGATCATCACCGTGGAAATAGTGCACCGAGGTCGCCAGGCGCTCTATGCCTTCCAGCCGTGGGTGCGGATTGGCGCCGGGAAAGGAGAGCCTGAGCACCGCAACCTGGTGGGAATCGATCAGCGTCATCCAGATGGCGTCCTCAGCGAACCAAACGTTGCGTTCGCCGCCGAGCAACCGGAAGCGCACGTCCATAGGGAATTGGCCGACGTTTTCGACAAAGGAGGTCGCAATGCTATGCCACGGGCTGGCAGTTGCCGCATACTTGACGCGGGGGCTAAACCCGCTGTAATCCACCAAAACGCTGCCCGTCGGCAATACCGGCACCAGCAGAGGCAGCAGGATCACCATCAATCCGATTAGGAGGGAACCAGTGCTCATCAAATTGCCCCTCTGAGGAGGAAGGAGATGCTGGAGGGAAGGTATGCTCCATTCAGTAAAAGCGCACGTTGTCCTCCGCCTCCGCGACACCATAAGGCCTTTACAGATATCCGTGCTGACGCAACCAGCGGCGCAACCGTGCCTCGTGCACCGCGGGCACCAACACACTGGTCGGGCCAATCTGTTCCCCCAACCATTTCCGAGCTACTGGATCGCGGCGCAATTGCGCCAGCTGCGCGGCATCTGCCAGGCGCAACACCAACACCCGCTCCAGATGCACCGAAGTGTCCCCACACCAACGTCTCACAGTCTCCAGCACCCGACGCGGCACCTGCCCGTTACCGATGCGCATCAGGAAGCTCGCCAGCTGTTCCGCTCGCACACCCTGACACACCAGCTGCCGGACACCATTGGGGGAAAGGCGGTAGACCACCACGCCACCTTCTCGTTTGACCATCTCGGCGAAGCGTGCCAGATGGAAGCGCTCGTATAAACGGGCATGGAGTGCAACACGCACCGTGAAGTCCTCACCGAATACAAAGGCGGGCACATCAGGGGCAGATTCCTCCGGCAGCTGTGCTTGCTCCGACAACGCATTCGCCCAGCGCGTCACACAAAAAGAGCTCGGTGGCATATTCTCGGTCTCACGTCCCAGCTCGACCACGCCCAACCAATAGAGCGGCTGTGTGACCAGGTGGCGGATCAGAGCGCCTTCCACCTCGTCCCAATGTTCGAAACCCAGTAGCGGACGACCATCCCGGTCATGCAGATACCAGACGGAGTAATCGCCATCCGGGCGTTGAAAATCCGGTTCGTACGCTTTGATAGCGGCGATCAGATCCTCTATGCGGTGCCATGCTCCTGGCGAACATCGGGATAGCACGCCCAACACGATGCGGCGCGCCGGCAAGGGATCGCCGCGCCAACCCGGCGAGGGCAGCTTGAGGGTGGGTACATAGCGTAAATCGTGCCAGGTGGTGTCGTCGCGCCACGCAGCCTGCAATATCGCGAAGCGCTCGACAGGAAAACTTTGCAGCCAGTGGCGTGCGTTTTCGCGTTGGAGCACCAGGCGATTTTGGTGGCGGACGATCAACCCGGCGATGCGGCATAAGTGAAGCAAGAACGTGATGCGGTC
>JASFBB010000127.1:0-9753 GCA_036172345.1 Anaerolineae bacterium | reverse complement strand
GGTATGCCAGCGCCATGCCAATCCGACCCGTGTGTGCTGATCGCTCCGCACTGCATACCCATCCTGTGCCAGCTGCTCCATCGCATATGAGAACACGCGTTTGGATGCCTCTGCGCGCCACATAGCCAGTCCCAGCAGACGACCCAGTGCGGGCGGTGTGTCATCGGCGTGTCCTTCGGGGAGCTCGTTCGGCTTGCGACGAAGCCGGGTGCGCTGCCACGCTGCAGGTAGCAGGGAAGCGCACATTGTCAGCGCGTGGACGAGTAGCAGCGCCAGCGGCAGCCGTAGCCACACCGAAGCGCGTAGGTGGAAAAAGCCTAATAAGCGCAGATCGTCCACCAATGGCCACAGAAATTGGGGCATGCTCGCTAACCATTGGCTATACGCCAATGGTTCGTCCAGGGAGTAGAGAGGTTGTGGGATGATTTGACTGAGGCCGATAATGGCGCTCAGCCAGAGCAAAAGCACAAGGGTGAGTTTGGGGCTGGTCAACACACGCCATAGCAGGGCGAGCAAGTCAGATACCCAAGTCGGGCGTGTGGATATCCTATCTTCGATGGACACGTCCGTGCGCCTTTCCGTCACGGAGAGCAAGGAAAAAAGGGCGATTGAGGATAGGTGCTCCCTTCCCTACACCCTGGAGGCCGGGCGCGGGTGTACAGAGTGCTCTATTCTCTGCCCTCGGAGGCTTTCAACTCGGCCAGACGAATGTAGGCTTGTCGGCGTGTCTCCTCGGCCGCGCTGCGTGCCTCTTCCAGTGTTCGCATCCAACGTTCTCGCAGGCGGCGCCGTACCTCACGGCCGGATTGCGGCGCAAGCAACACGGCCAGCCCCCAACCCAGCGCCAGCCCAATGCTGAAGCCCGCCATAAACCTGAAAAAACGCATAAACAGCTGCTCCTTGGAAGCTGTGCACTCAGCGGCCGATGCCAAACAACCCGCCGAGGCATCCAGAACGCGACTGTAACATCACCATCCGCTGCAGGTCTTGCATTCTGGCCTCCAGCTCGGCACGCAGCGCCTCACGGCGCGCCTCCTGCTCGCGGCCCAGTTGTGCCATCTGACGTTCCAGTTCCAGCATGCGCTCGCGCAGACGGGCGTTTTCCTCCTTTAGGTTGAAGTTGTCCTGCAACACCACCCCGAGCAGCTCCCGGTTCGCTGCCTGGCTGTTGAGCACTGCCTGCTGGCTGGTGGCCACGTTGTGCAAAGTATCGCTGATGAAAGCGATTGCCGGTGCGATCGGCAGCGCCGGCGGGCCGGCTGCTGGCATCTGTGGCTGATCTGAGTCGGGTTGCGCCGCTGAGGGTTGTGTGGCAGCACGCAGCGCATCGAGACGCTGTCGTATCTCATCGTGGCTGAGTCCCTCGCTCAGCAGACCTTTCACCATGATGAGCGTCGCCAAGTCTTCATCAGTGTAACGACGTGGATGCTCGGTGTCGTTTGAACGCGCCTCTTGCGACAGGAAGTCGGCGAACTGCTCCGTCCACTGATGGAGTGTGAACGCTGAGACCTCCAGACGCGCCGCCACCTCCTGCGGATGGCGATAATGGATCGAATCGGCCATGCCTCTATTCCACCTTTCCTTGGAAGTGAGCAATACCTGTGGGTGCCACTCCTAATCGTCCAGCACACGATAAGTTGTGTCGATCACCTCTGTCTCGGAATCGGGAGTGCTCTCACGTTTCGCCCCACGGCGTAGCTGCTCCACTACTTCGCGCGGACATAGTGCCAGGAACATGTTCAGCCCGATCAGCAGGGTGATCGTGTCGTCCAGCTGCCCCAGCCCCAAAATGGGATCAGGGCTCAAGTCGATGGGTGATAAGATATATAGCACGGTGAGGAGGGGGATGAACTTCACCCACAAGGGTACGCGGCGGTCAAACATCAGCCGCGCAATGAGAAGTATCTCGCGCAGCAAATTGGTCAAAAGACCTGCCGTGTGGCGAACCTCCATCCCTTGCCTGTGTAATGACATTGCTGTTTCCCCAGCGTGCAACTCTCTCAACCGTTGCGTGCTTGTGAACACTGGTCCTCATTCTCATTATAAATCACACCATCCCAAAGGGCAAGGATGACGCTGAATCGGTACACAGCCTGGGGCTTGCGCGCCCCGAACGGGCGTGCTATAATGTTTTTCCAGCGCCTGACGAGGCGACTCAGCAAACGACAAAGGAGTGCCGAGATATGCCTATTCGGATGGGCCCATTTGAGCTGATTATTATCCTGGTCATCGTGATCATCATCTTCGGCGTTGGCAGGCTGCCGGAGATCGGTGGTGCCGTGGGCAAGGCAATTCGCGAGTTCCGTCAGTCCACCGCCGAACCTGCCAAGAAGGAAGAGCCGAAGGAGAGTGCCAGCAAGGCCGAGAAGGCAGAAAGCTAAACATCCCGCAACGGCACTTGTCGGGATGGTGTGCATCGAGCTGCCCTCTGACCAGGCGCGGAAGCGTTATGCGGGCTAAAGGGGGCAGCGGTGTGATCCCTTGCGCATCATCTTAGCCGGCCACCTGCCGAAAAACGCGCAATAGGTTACCTCCCAGAATATTGCGGATCGCTGTTGTGGTATAGCCTCGCTGCACCAGGCCGGCGGTGAGGGCTGGCAGGCGAGTCACATCCTCCAAACCGGCGGTCACCCCGTCATACCCGTCGAAATCGGAGCCGATGCCGATGTGCTCGGTGCCGATGCGCTGCGCGATGTAGTCCACGTGGTCGAGCAGGCGTTCCAACGAGGCCTGCTCCGGCGCTGTGGTAATGAATGCGGGTACGAAGGTCACGCATACCACACCTCCACAGCGCGCTATCCCCTCCAGCTGCGCATCGGTGAGATTGCGCGGATGGGGGCATAGGGCATAGGCATTGGCATGCGAGACGATTACCGGTCCCCCCGCCTGCTGGAGCACCTCAGCAACTCCAGGTGCAGCGAGATGGGCCACATCCACCAGCATACCCAGCTGAAGAGCGGTTCTCACCACCAGTCGGCCAAACTCGGTTAGCCCTCCGGCATCTGCTTGGGCGATGCCGTCCGCAGCCGCATTGCGCCGATTCCACGTCAGCCCAATGCAACGCACCCCGAGCTGATGGAACACGTGCAACAAAGCGATGTCCCCCGCAAGCGGTTCACATCCTTCCATGCTCAGGACACCTGCGACATCTCCTCGGGTTTTGGCTCGTTCAATCTCAATGGCACGTGTGGCGATTACAAAACGCCCTGCGCTGTGTCGGGGCAGCTGATGAAAGGCTTCCACCTGCCGTAGCGCTTCCACCGTGGGATGCTCTGCGGTCGGATGGCGCTGCGAGAAAGTGAAGATGGCGAACATCTGGGCATTGACCCCACCGTCCAATAAGCGCGGCAAGTCGAGATGGCCGTGGTCCAGACGACGGTCGAAACGCCTGCCATCCCAAACAGTCAACGAAAGAAAGTCGCAATGGGCGTCAAAGACCAGGCAGTCGCGATGGATTTGTTCGGGGGAAAACATAGTGTAGTGGGGGATATTTATGGAGCACTTGCCGGCGTGCCCACGCTTGTCGAGGCGATCACCCTCCCCTCCGTGTCACGCAGAATTATTGTGTCCCCGATATTCCAAGCTGCACTGGCACGTCCCCAGTACAGATCGGTAGCCGTATCCGTTCCGACCGTGGTATGCACATAGACCGCTGCGCCATTTCCTCCTAACCCAAATTCGGGGAAGGTGTAAGTTGCCTCACGGCCATTTGAGAGTGTCCAACTGCTCATACGCACGTACAATCCTCGGTTAACTAGATAAACCGTCTCTTTTGTCATGTCTCCAGGGTTGAGCACGGTGATGGATATGCGAATCTCACTTGCCGGAACAGGTGTGAGCGTCGGCACCGGGGTTGGGGTGGGCAGAAGCGTGGCAGCCGGCACCATCTGCGGCGGAGCGTCGGACGGCAGCGGCGTGGGAGGCTCAAACGGCAGTGGCGTGGCAGGAGAGGGAGGCGGCGGTGTGAAAGTGGGCGTCAAGGCCGGCAGGCCACCCACCGGGATGATCAGCTGTTGGCCCAACATCAGGTAGTCAGGATTGTCCAGGCCGTTTGCCTTCATCAGGTCTTCTAAGCTGACCTGGAAGCGGGCGGCAATAGAGCTCAAAGTATCTCCTGCCCGCACGATGTAGGTGATGGGTCCGGCAGAAGTGGGAGTTGCTCCTGTCTGCATCGTCTCCGTTGGCGTGGCAGCTGTGGAGAGGCCTTGCGACGAATCGGGAGCATTGGCCACAGCCATGTCGCCAGGGCGCTGGACAAGCATCGTGGAAGTCGTGGCTGCTTGCTCAACCGCTGGGACGGCCGGAGCAGCACAGCGCACCATGGCCCAGCTGATGAGCAACGAGATGATAGCGTTAGCCGCCAGAATAAATGCCACCTGCCGCGCCGGAAGGACGCTGCGACCGCGCAAGCGGTAAGCACGACGCGGCACTTCCAGCTCGTCTTCAGGAGACTTCATCGGGACGTCATAACGCGAACCAAAGGGTTCATCGTCCATCAGTATCCCCTCTGCATAACATAAGTATACTATAAATTAGAGTTGTTGTCTACATCGCATCACGCGATCACACATGGATACTTGGGAGAAAGAAAAGGGGCGTCCTTTGATAGGAACGCCCCCGTCTCTCAGTGCTCGGCGAAGAGGGGATTGTTATTGCCAGTCTGTTAAGGGCCCTTGACGGCCAAAGTTGTTGGCGATGAGCACCACATCCAAGATGTTTACCACACCATCGCGGTTCAGATCCGCTTGCTCATTAGTAGAGTCCATCGCAGCAGCGACGATGGCCAGGTCGAAGACGTTGATCATGTCATCCTGGTTGAGGTCACCGGCCAACAGGGTGATGCTGCCGACATTGGTGGCGCTGGTGTCACCGGTGACAGCGGCTCGGGCAGCCGCCGTTCCAGGCGCTGCCAAGCCACTCAGAAAACCGGCCATGCGCACCGTGATCGGCTCGGTACCGGCGACGGTGAATCGCCCACTGGCATCGGTCACCGCCTGAGCACCGCTGGCGCTGGTGACCACAACCCCGCTGTGATCACTGCGCCCTTGCAGGATGACCGTGCCGGAGATGCACTCCGGGGTGATTTCCACACTGCCGTTGCGCACGCCGATCGCGACCGGTGCACCGCCATCCGGGACAATCTCGGCACGCACCAGCGTCACCGGCGAAACACCTGGACGCTGCGGCCGCCAGTCAATGATGAGCAGCCCCTGGTTGCCTTCAAGCAGCTGGCTGCCAATCATCTCACCCTCAAAGAAGATGTGTCCGCTTTCTGTGTTCACTTCATTGCGCCGGGCAGTGGCTGGATTCGCCCGGAAGACCCCATCCAAGCTCACCTGCACGCCCCACGCATACGGATCAGCATCCACCACCTGGACCACGCGGGGATCGTATGTGATCTCAAGCGCTATGCTGCGTACACGGGTGGCGTTGCGGATCGAAATAGCGGTCTGTGCCACGTGTGTGCACCACGAGGTGCTCAGCCGCTCTGGCTCTACCACCACGTTTGTCTCACCAGAAGGGACTCCGCCCACTGAGACGCTGGCGCTTGCGCTGCACGGCGCAAAGCGCCGTCCGGTAGGATCGGTGGCGGTAATGTCGAAGCGATAAACTCCTGCCACATCGGTGTCTCTGTAGACCCCCTGGTAGTAGCCTGTGAGATCGTTCATCGGCAGCGGCGCCGCTCCTGCAGCTGCAGTGGTCGGCTTCGTAACGACGGCTGCCACCGCAGCGCCTGTGATGGGGTTGCCTGCTTGATCCAACACCCTTGCCGTCACATAGATGGTGTCACCGAGGGCATATTGCTGCTTGTCGAAGACGATGTCGGCGATGCGGCATGTCGCCTGAGGGCAGGTGGCGCGCTGCGCGACCTGCTCGCGCAACCAGGGCAACATCCCGTATAAGTAATCACCCGGTGAGAAGGTGGCCGTCACGTCCCGACCACCCGCGATGGTGGGGACAATACCTACTCCATCATATTGGGTGGCTGCGCGTGGATCAAGTCCCTTCTGGCTCACCTTCCAGGCACTCAGTTGGATACCCGCCTCGAGCATCGCGGGGCTGGGCTGGGCGTCCATAAGCCCCAAGTAGCCGCAGTTGCCGTAGCAACCAATGAAGCCAATGGCCATTGAGCCACGGTTGAAGTTGTCATGAATGCCTACTACGTCATCACCACCGGCACGTCCTTCGTAGATGACACCGTTGGGGTCGATGAGGTAATTGTAGCCGATGTCACCCCACCATAGCGTATTCGCGTGGTAGTTCCAGATCGAGCGCACTACCTGGGCCCAGTTCTGGGGATTGTTGGGTGTGGCAGTGTGATGGATGATGATGTGCGTCACCGATTGATATTCGGGTGGCCGACGTGGGCTGAGCTGACCGTCCGGACAACCCCACATTGTGCGCGATACAACGGGGGGCTTGGGCACAGGGCAGATGCTAGCTTGAGGGGCTTCGGCAGGTCCCATCTGGCCGGCGATGGCGGCGTCGTTAGGACCGCTTTGGGTGTCGCTGAACGTCAGGGTGACGCTGCGTAGCTGCGGTGATGCACCGTCGGGCGCCGCCTGCATCGTCACGCGGAATTGGATGCTGGCTTGACCGCCACCCACCCAGATCAAGCTGCCGCCATACTGGTTATCGCGCACCGGGTAGTACGCCACTGGGTTCTCCACCCAATTGCTCCAGTTGCTGCCATCCTGACTGAGACGCGTTTCCATCTTAAGCACACTGCCCGCCGGCACCTCCGCACTCCAGATGGGCACGATGTCCGACACCGAGGTCAGCGGGGCGTTGATCACCCCCGAGGTATAGGTTCCACTTGACTGGCCTGCTGCCAACGCGATGCCGCCTGCAGTGAGTGCCACCCCCTCCATGCTGCCCGACGCGGCCAGGAAATCGGCTGTCATCTGAGCTTCCTGAGACTGGATGGTGGAGCTGCCGTCCGCTGCGGCATACACGGCAGATTGGAATGTGGGCTGACCTTCCTGTGCCTGGACAACTGAGGGCACCCCGCTTATTAACAGCAACCCAATGCCGAGCAAGCGGATAAGGTACCGCCAAAGATAAACTGTGTTTTGTTTCATCTTGACCTCCTTGATAATCCGATCCCAAACAGCGATCGGAACATCATAAGCAATATGCGTTGCTGTTTCCATCTTACGATAGCCCCAGCATATGCTCAAGGGAGTTACTGCGGAACTCTTGCCCGTGACAACTATGGCATTCGGATACGTGTTAATGCGGAACAAAGAAGGGCCAGCTCTGAGAGGTGCTGGCCCTTCTCGGATCGGTACATCAGGGTCACGGCACCGGGCCGAAGGGGCGCGGGCCGGTCAAACCATAGTTCTTGGCGATGAGTGCCAAGTCTGCAATGGTTACCACACCATCGGCATTGAAGTCCATCATCTCCAGTGCAGTGCTGGTGCCCACCGGTGCGCCTAAGCTGCCCGCGACCACCGTCAGGTCGAAGATGTTGATCGCGTTATCGCCCGTCACGTCGCCGGCCAGCAATGTCACCAGGCCCAGATCAGTGCCGGGCGGCACGTTAGTGGCACGTGCGCTCAGATAGCCCGGTCGGCTGACCGTCACCGTCGGATAGTTAGCGGCGAAGGGGATGCTGACGATGCCAGCGGAATCGGCTACATCTACGAACACACCCGCCACCACCGACACGTCGGTGACGAAGCCGGGCGTGGGGAAGTTGTTGTTGGGATCGTCGTCACCGGGCACCTTGCCACCCTCCAGCGCGACCTGGAACTGCAGGCCAGCGGTCGTAGGACTACCCACTATCAAGTTGGCCACCGGCGCCTGGTTGGCAACCAACAGAGGTGTCGGCACCGGCTTGCAGTACACATTAGGTAAGGGTAGGGTATTCGGCAAGCAAGGCCAGATGGAGCTGCCGCTCTTGTTTGCCAAGCTGAGAATGGGGAAGGTCACGATGGAGTTAGCGCCTGCAGGGACCGGCTGCACCTGCCAATAGATGCGGATCAGCGAGCCGTTGCCGCCCAAAGGCACTTTAGGTGTGCTCCAGTTGTACACAGTGATGTAGACGTAGCTGCGCCAGCAGGTGCTGGCCGCGCCACAACCACCCGGGCCAGGGATGGCAGGTTCGTTGACCGGGTCAAGTGGTGCCGCATAGCCTCCAATCTTGGATTTATCAATAGTGTAATCCACCCCTGGTGTCAGCCCGTCGAACAGCGAACCGGGGCGGATGTCCTTGATGCGGACCACATCCTTATTGTAATCGATCGCGATCTGTACCGAGGCCAGGTTGTCCACATCGGCTACTGTCAGCTCGGTGGCTGCCACGCCACCGGAGGGCACCGTCTGTGGTCCTGCCACCGGACAGATCGCGCCGACTGCAGCGTTGCTGTTGCTGTTGGGGTTGACGCAGAAGCCGGCGTGGACTGTCTGGGCGGCTTCGACCTGTCCTTCTCCTTCGGGCTGCTGGGCCGCTGCGGGTGTGATCATCATTGCGATCAGCACCAAGACAAGCCCTAGCACTCCTAAACGTTTGAACCAAGTAGCTGCTCTCATGTCCTTCCTCCTTGATCAATATAAAGAGACTTTCCCGCCTCCCCAGCTGACTGCCAGGAGACTCGCTGTGCGCACCCGTTTTGCCCATTTACGCCGAGCAAAGGAACGAACTCGGCCTGCTTATATCTACTTGGATTGTAACAAGAGCAGTGGGATGCTGCAACGGTAACAGCCCGCAACGCTGTTAGGTGTTATCACGGAATACAATAGGATTGCCCAAGGGGTAGATTTTTGTCTTCGCATCCCCTGCAGTTATAATCCTCGGTGATTTAAAAATTACAGGAGGTGAAAAATCTTTGGAGGATCCCATCACTTATCAGACATTCTCGGCACAGGCGATGGAGGACTTCCATCGCGCCCGTCGCCGTGCCGTGATCGAGCGCATCCTGGCCACTTTGTCCGGACGTTCAGCCGATTTGCTCTCTTATGAAGATGTGCTGAAGAAGCTCAAGGAGAAGGGTCGCGCGTCACGCGGACTCAAGGATATCCCATTGGATGCCATCGTGGGCAGCGTGGGGCGTTACCAAGACTTCACGCGCACCTTCCTGCCCCGTCGTGATGAGGACATCCACCGCTGGACACGCGTCCAGATGGCGATGAACAGTATGACTGGCGTACCGCCCATCGAGGTGTATCAAATCGGCGATGCGTATTTCGTGTTGGATGGCAACCATCGCGTTTCGGTGGCGCGTCAGATGGGTGCTACCCACATCCAAGCCTACGTGACCGAGATCAAGACCAAGGTGCCGCTCACGCCAGATGTGACCCCAGATGAACTGATCCTGAAGGCAGAATATGCTGAATTTCTCGAAAAGACCAAGTTGGATGAGCTGCGTCCAGGCTGTGACCTGACTGTGACCGTACCGGGCCAGTATCGCGTGCTGCTGGAACACATCGATGTGCATCGCTACTTTATGGGGTTGGAGCAGCAGCGCGAAATCCCTTACCCCGAGGCGGTCACCCACTGGTACGATGTGGTTTATATGCCGGTTGTGCAGGAGATCCGCGCGCATGGCATCCTGCGCGACTTCCCGGGCCGCACCGAAACCGACCTCTACATATGGGTTATGGAACATCGCGCCGCGCTGCAAGAAGAAATGGGGTGGAGTGGCATTCCTTACGACGTCGCAGCGATGGACCTGGCGGAGCAGCGCAGTCCCACCGCGCGCCGACTGGTCAGCCGCGTCGGAGGCAAATTGCTAGAGGCGGTGGTTCCGG
>JASFBB010000126.1:0-2500 GCA_036172345.1 Anaerolineae bacterium | reverse complement strand
CCCTTCTCCTTGCGCCAACAGTGGCTGGTGCCCCATGCCCTGCGCACCACCCGGACGCACGTCTATCACAGCCCCTACTACCTGATGCCCTATCGGCCCGGCGTGCCCACCGTGCTCACCTGTTATGATGTCATCCCGCTGCTTTTCCCGGGGTATTTCACCGCCTGGCAGCGCCTTGCGTTTCGCTTGAGCCACAAGCTGGCGTTGCATGCTGCAGGGGTGGTGCTGGCCATTTCGCAGACCACCCGAGATGACTTAGTACGCCACCTGCCAGTTGCGGCGCATAAGACCGTCGTCGTCTCCCTGGCAGCGGACGAGCGCTTTCAGCCGCAGTCCCCTGAGAAGGTCGAGCATGTGCGTCGCGCTTACGGACTGCCATCACGCTATGTGCTGTATGTGGGCAGCAACAAGCCCCACAAAAACCTGGTGCGATTGGTGCAGGCGTGGGCAGCGGTTGCGCCGCACTGTCAGGATGTGTCCTTGGTGATCGCCGGTCCGTGGGACGCGCGCTATCCCCAGGCGCGCCGCGCGGTCGAGGAGCTGGACATCCGGGAGCGCACTCTCTTTCTGGGCGCGGTAGCCGACGAACATCTGCCAGGGCTTTATAGTGGGGCGGTCTGTTTCGTCTTCCCCAGCCTGTACGAGGGCTTTGGACTGCCAGTACTGGAAGCGATGGCCTGCGGGACGCCGGTCGCCTGCTCCGATGCGGCCAGCCTGCCAGAGGTGGCTGGCGATGCCGCCTTGCTCTTTGACCCGCATAAAGTAGAATGCATTCGAGATGCGTTGATGCAGCTGCTGGGTGATATCGACTTGTGTGATGATCTCGCAAGACGGGGTCGTGAGCGCGCTGCCAAATTTAGCTGGGGGCGCACGGCCGTTGCGACAGTGGAACAGTACGCCAGGCTGGTACACCGATGACGGTGGTTTTAATGGAACGTTCGCAAAGTAAGCCCCTCTGAGATTTACCCAATGCCATCTGGAGATCCAAGAGCACTGGACCGGAGGTTGCATCCCGAATGAAGCGCGTTCCTTCAATAGTGGTTATCTCTGTCCTTGTACTCGTCTATGCTCTACAACTGTGGGCTTTCTCGGGTTTCCAAATAGACGACGCTTACATCTCCTTCCGGTACGTGCGCCAATGGGCTGCCGGTAACGGGCTCGTTTACAACGTTGGAGAGCGGGTTGAGGGGTATTCCAATTTTCTCTGGACCGTTCTGTTGCTGCCTTTCGCCAAGTTTGGCTTTGACTTAAGTCTTGTGGCCAAAGTGCTGGGCTGCCTTTTGGGGTTGTTCACACTGGGGCTGACATACCACTTTGGGCAAGTTTTCTTTGGCGGAAGTGTAGCTGCTTGGTTGCTGGCTTGCTCAGCGCCATTTGCGGCGTGGGCTATGGGAGGGCTTGAGATGCCGTTATTTGCCTTTTTGGCACTAGCCGCCAGCTTTGCATTCCTGTCCGAAGAGAAGAAGGATGCCGGTGGGTGGTCGGGTATTTTGTTCGGTTTGCTGGCGTTGAGCCGACCGGAGGGGATTTTGTTCTTTTTTATAGCAATGGCTCTACGATTTCTGGTTTTGTTGCAGAAAAAGGGGAAACTCAGCCGTCGAGATGTCTGGCGTGTAATGGCCTTTTTGGTTATCGTGTTACCCTACTTCGCCTGGCGGTTGAGCTACTATGGGTATCTATTGCCCAACACGGTTTATGCCAAGTCGATGGGATTACATCCTCGTGCCTTGCTTGAAGGGTTGTTTTACCTATATCAAAGCGTAAACGTAGTGGGCGGCTTTTTCTTCCTGGGCACGGCATTTGCCCTGGCAGTTGTGAGACCGACGCACTCCTTGGCCGGGCGCTATCTCGCCGCGAGTGTGATCGCCTATGCCGCGTTTATCGTAGTCGGGGGCGGCGACTGGATGCCGATGCAACGTTTCCTGGTGCATATTATGCCGCTGCTATACCTCTTGGTGCAGGATGGATTGCTGCGGTTCCGAAACATACTCCAACCGTTGCAGTGGGGCAGATACATTGTAACCTTCTTGTTAACAGGCCAGATGCTATACTTGCTGGCGGGGTCAGCCGAGGCGCGTCTGGTGCAAGGCGTCGGTACAGGACCATTATTGCCCTCCGGTGAGGGCATACCCACCTATCTGGCAACTCACATACGCCCTGGTGACATCGTTGCGGTTACAGATGCAGGCATAATCGCCTATTCATTACCGTTGGAGACCCGGATAGTAGATATGGTGGGCCTGACGGACGAGCATATCGCCCATTTACCGGTGCGGTTGCCTCATGGTCTTTTCGGCCGAGGTGATGCTTTTGGCAAGTGGGACGTGGACTACATTTTGGCCCAACAACCGCGTTTCGTTCAGGTTGAGATACGTGGGATCACACCAGAAGGGGATTATATCACCAACTTCACCGGCACTGCACTGCTGGTGAACGATCCTCGCTTTCGAGCCGCTTATGAGCTCGTGCGGGAACCGGATATAAAGGGTCTCTTCGTTCG
>JASFBB010000125.1:0-9013 GCA_036172345.1 Anaerolineae bacterium | reverse complement strand
ACCTCGCCCATCGCCATGCGCGACAGGCGAAACACCACGGGCGCCAGCACAAAAACCAGGACGGCCACCAGGGCAGCCAGCCAGCTAGCGTGTGCATCCTCCTCCGCGTAGAATAGCCGCGCCGACCATGCCAGCGCCGCGCATGCCAATGCCAGAAACGCCAGCACCAGCGCGCGTCCGCTCACCACCCCGACGCCGGCCAGGTCGTACACCCAGTCCAGCAACACGAACAACAGCGGCGTCCAGACCAAGACAGTCTCACTGTAGAGCGGATGACCCTCATGGAGCAGCAAAGCCCATGTCAAGTGCGCGCCCTCGTCGTTGGAGAGGCTGAAAGCCTCCAAGTTGGGCATACGCCACATAATCGCGGCGACGATGAGCAAGACGAGCAAGACGGGCCATCCCCAGCGACCACGCACCATGAGCACTACACTCTGCCCACAGCCACGATGTAGAGCGCTGCCTCGTTGTGACCGTCCAGCTCCAGCAGGGCGTTCAGATCGTCGTCGAAGAACGCACCCACCGGACAGGCACCCAGCCCCAGCGCGGTGGCCGCTAGGCACAAGTTCTGAGCGATGTGTCCCGCTTCGAGCAGCACGTAGCGATACGTGCGCTCGCGATACTTCCAGCGTGTCCGCTGGAAGATGGCCGATAGGGTGAAGCACACGTTGGCCTCACCAATGAAGCTCTGACCCAGCGCCGCCGCACTAATTGCGTCACGCAGGTCGCCGGTCCGCACCAATTCCAGCTCGTGGGTCTGCACAGCGTAGTGATAGGCGCCTCTTTCCAAGTCGGTGACGCGGTGGGCCAGCACATAGAGCTCGATGGGATAGAGCGCGCCAGCAGAGGGCGCCGCACGCAACTCGCCCGGCGGATAGGTGATGCCTTGCGCGGCAAAGAGCAGCTGACCCAGCTCCGTCAGCGACAACGGCTCATCGCGGTAACTACGTTGCGAGCGACGGGCTCGCACCACCGCCATAAAACGAGCCTCATCTTCCTCCGGGGGCATAGGCAGCGCGACGCGCAGCGCGTCGGGGCAGCTCTTATAGCGCGGTGGCTGTGTGCCCCAGTCAGGCGGTGGCCCCTCGTATTGGGCGTGGCCCGGCTTGCTCCACTCATGATAACGCAATCCCAGATCGACTTCCTGCGGCTCAGGCGGCGCGGCGCGTGGCCAAGACAGTTCGCGCACGGCAGCACAACCACCCACCAGACTCAGCACCCCTGCCAAGAACCAACGGCGGGTTGAGTTCACCTGTTCTCTCTCCTTTCCCGCATAGCTGCCCTCTCTCAGCGCTGCTGTGCCGGCACATTGAGCGCAGCACGCAGCACCACCTTGTCGTTCAGCACCTCACCCGTGGCGCTCACCACGGGCAACCGCTCCCGGCTGACGGGGTCATACATTCCCACGAACAGGTCGAATGTGCCCACTGGCATCTCACGCGGCAGGGGAACACGCACCGGATCTATCACCACCTCACCTGCCCGCCAGTTGTGGGTCGGGTAGGCGCCGTCGTCTGGCATCGCGTCACGCTGTGTCAGGAGGCGCTCTTCGCCCGCCTCCGTCCTGTCTATCACGTGGACGAAGACGGTGTAATCTTGCGACATATCTTGTTGTGCCTGCCAATACAACACGATACCAAACCAACATGTGGTCATCACGGTCGTGCCAGTTTCGTCGTCACACGTCGGTGGTCGTAGGTCGTAGCCCACCAGGCGTATCGAGCTCCCTAGTGATGCGTTCACCTGATATTGAGGACGCGGCGCGTGCCACAAGCGTTCCACCGGCCCACCTTCCGGCATGCCGAACACCTGGGAGAAGCGTGCCAGCTCCAGCAACGTCCCCTCGCCAGGCAGGCGCAATGCGTAGCGTGCATCCGCGACAGGGTGCGGTGTCAGACGTATGCCAGGTTGCCAGGGGTCACGCCCGCGCATCACACCCAAGGCCAGGCGATAGGAGGACATATCCCGCGTGTACCACGGCAGGGTGTTGAAGACGATGCGCACCCGCTCGCCCGCCTGCCAGCGGCCCGTCGGGTACCAAATAAGCGCCGGCTGGTCCACCGTCGTAGCGCCGCGCAGAGCACCCCACTCATCCAGCAAATACAGGGCAACGAAAAAGTCCTCGCTCAGCGGGCGCAATGGCTCCATAAAAAGCGCGACTTGTACTTCTTCAGCGCGATTGAAGTGTAAATCAAAGCCCACCAGACGCAACGCATCGCCAAAATTGGCCGTAATAGGGTGCTGCAGCGGCACATCCTCCGCACGGACGAAATCGGTGAACGCCGGTGGCAACTGATCTGGTTCGATTGGCGGCGCAGAGGGCGTCGCGCGCAGCAACAGGAAACCGTCCTTGGCGAGCAGTGGCTCCCAACCACCCTGTTTGAGCAACGCTATGATCACCTGACGCTGAAAGTCGTCCTGGTTGACCAGCGTGGAGACATCGAACAAGAGATAGTTGGGGAGAGGGAATGTGCCGTCATAACAGCACGGGCCACCCTGCAGGAGCGCAGTGAGCAGCTGCGGATCTTGGTACAGGATGCGCCGCCCGCTGACGTGGGGATTCAAGTTGCTCTGGGCAAAGAGCGCCGCTTCGGGCGGTATTTGGGCGAAGACCTCCTGGGCGTGCTGCGCATGAGCGGTCACCGGCGGCAAGCGGAACGGCCGCGCCAACGGCGAGAAGCCACGCGCATAGTGATAGCCCACCGCGCTGACGAGCAACCACGCACAGGCGGCAAACAGGACGTAGCGGGCGACGGTGCGCCGACGACGGGCAATGCGCACCACCATCGCGCGGATGCCCCACAAGGCCGAGATGATCACAAACGGTGCCAGCGGTGCTGCATAATGGAATTCCTCCAGCCGCCAGGTGAAAGGGTTGTCACTGAGCAGGTTAATCGCCAACGTGGGCAGCGTGGGTAACCAGGTCAGCGGGCTGAGTGCCGCGAGCAAGCCGGTGGGCAGCAGCAGCCCGCTCAAGTATGCGGGCAGGTTGGCGCGCTGCCAGATATGCTGCCACACCACTTCCGGGCGCTGCAACAGCGTCTCCGTAACCGCGGGCAGGCCATGGCCCAGCCAGGCATAACGTGCTGCCTGAACGTTGCCCCCTGTAGGGCTGAAAGCAGGCTGTACCACACCCAAGGCTACGACGGACCAGATAATGCCGCCCAGCAAGGCAGGCAACCCGAAGCGCCAGCGGCGCGTCACCAGCGCATAGAGGCCCAGCAGCGCCACCGTCAGCGCCATATCCTCCTTGCATGCCATTGCCAGCACGGCCATCAGAGCAAAGTGGCCGGGGCGGCGTGTTTCCAGGTAGTAAAAGGCAAACAACAAGAAGGTGGGTGCCATCGTGACAGCGTGGAAGTCGTACAGCACGGCAGCTTCCAGCGCCGGCATAAGCAGGTAGGCGAGCGGGAAGACCAGCGCCAGCCATACCCCGACGCGGTCGCTCAGGATGGTCGCCTGTGCCGATGTCGCAGGTTCATCTCCGCACAGTGCCGTACATGCCAGCTGGAACAGCGGCCATGCCCCTAATCCCACCACGACTGCCTGCACGATCAACAAGGTCACTGGACCGCCCAGCCCCAGCCAATAGAGCGGCACGAAGAGCAGCAGGATCGGTTCGACGTGTAGCGCCAGTCGGTTGCGCAACGGTGCCATATTCGTGAAGGCCATAAAATCACCATGCGCCGTGTTCCAGAGTGCCTGGTCCACGTTGCCCAGGTCCATGCCATTGCTCTCCAAGGCGCGATGGCGCTGAATTGCCAGGCAGGCGAACGTCACTATAAAGGCGACGATCAGCAGGCCCAGCACGATTTGGGGCGCGTTTCTCCTCATGGCAAAGCTACCTCCCCCAGGATGAGACCGCCACCGCCGCCACGCACACCTGTCGCCGGCGGCAGCACCGCCCAGCTCTGCGGATCGTACATGCCCACCTCCAACCGATAGCGGCCAGGCGGCGTTTCCGCGGGCCGCACCAGACGTTGCACATCCTCGATCAGCTGCCCCGCCTTCCAGCGGTGCGTGGGCAGAAAACCCATCCCCGGCGGCGCGTCGGCACGCGCGTAAATGGTGCCAGCGCTGTCCACCGCTCGCACGTAGACGAAATATTCAGGCAAATCGCTGCGCAACGCGCGCCAGTACAGTGCTACGTCCAGGGCATGAGGATGGTCCGCCGCAGGGCGCACCGTATAGCCCTCCAGATCGACCGCGTTGCCCATGCGCGCCCCCACCGGTGTAATGCCCTCGGGCATGCCACCGTTTGTGACCACGGCCGGGTAGATCCACACATACTCGATGCCATTGATGCGGACGACGTGTTCAGGTATGCGCCTTCGAAAATACGCAGTCAGATTGGGGTAGGGGATGTTGCGCTGCACCTGGTTGACGTAGAAGACAGCGTAATCGGCCTGCAGCACGTTTTCGGTGGAGAAGAGCAGCGTCTGCCCTTTGAAATAGGGGGCAAATGTCCACTCATACCAGGCCGCCACGCGTAATTGCTCGGCATTGGGCTTGGTGTTGAGGTATTCCGCGGCGCGGTCCATGCCCTCACCCCAAGCGATGTGCATCACACGCGGCACCCACAGCCAACCCAAAAGCAGCGGGTTGTAATAGCTCAGATAGTAGGGTGCGTAGGGCAACGTTCCAGCCAGCAGCATCATGCCGCCCAACAGCGCCAGCCGCGGGCGCGTCAGTGTGGCGACTCGGGCTGCCAACCAATCCGCGGCGCGCAGCAGCCCCCAGGCGGCCAATGGCGCCAGCGCCGCCAGCGGCATCAATAGATAGCGCACACTCTTCTTCTCGGCGAGGGTCATTGCCACGAGGTAGAACAGTATGTAAACCCAGAGCGACCACTCGATCGGTTTGTGTGTTGCGCGATGCAAGGTGAACAGCCCGGCCAGCACCCCGATGAGCATCAGCGGCGAGATGCGCAGCAACAGCGCCAGCGGGTAGAACGCAGGTCCAGGGTCCAGCACGGTCTGGCCCATCCAGTACATGCCCAAATTGCCGAAGCCGGGTGGCATGTTCCTCCACAGCCAGTCGAAGGTCAGCGACACCGCGCCAACGGGGTCCACCCACATTGCTGGCCAGATCAATGCAAAGGTGATAGCAGCCATCAACACGCTGACCAGCCATTGCAAGGCGGCCGGCGCGACCCAGCGGCGAAAGGAAGGCGTGCGCGGTCGCTCCGTCCACCAGAGGATCAGCGCGGTGAGCGCCATCGTGGGCAACAAAAGCAGCGCCGTCGTGACGGTCGAGATGGAAAGTCCGCATAAGACCCCGCTCAAGAACAACCAAAGGTGGCGCCGCCGTGTCAGCCACAACAACCAGACGGTCACCGTTAGGAACATCAGCAAGGCAATGGGCACCGCCATATGCACCAGGCGTGCGTAACCCAACAGCGTGGCATCGAAGGCCAGCAGCAGCGTGGCGATCAGGGCAACCTTTTCACCGTAGACACGACGGCCTAATAGGTAGATGAGCACCAACAGCCCGCTCACAAACGCGATGGTGCCGATGCGCGCGGCGATGTAATAGGGCCGTGGCTGGATGCTCCACCCTGCCAGAAACTGCTCCAACGACAGGCCGGGTGGGAATCCAGGCAACCACCCCTGCCGTGCCAAGACGAACTCGACCGCCAGGGCGATACTATGCGCCCAGGCAAGCGGCACATCCGGATAACCCATCCCGAACGTCAGGCGCAGATCGCCGCTCGCTAACCCTTGGAGAAACTGCACGGCGCTGTTCAGGATGGGGCGCTCGTCTGCAGCGATAAAACGATCGATGTCCCACAGGCGCGGTATCAGGATGAGGAGGACCAGTGCCGGGCAGACCAGCCATGTAGGTGCCAGGCGGCGTTCATCCTGCTGCCCTGATGGGATGGTGTGCGTCACCATATCCCCTCCAAGCGCAAGGGCACGGCATTCTCGCCACTCGTATCGCCCACCACAGGCAACCGTTCCAGCGTGTCCAGCCGATAAAGACCCACCCATAGCGTATAAGTATCCAGCGGCATGCCCTGAGGCAGCTTGAGCACGCTGCGTTCGCGAATGGTGCGTCCGGGCGGCCACAGCGTGGGCGGATAGACCGGCGCCAACGGTACATGATCCGCCTGCGCCACCGTGCGCCCCAAGCGATCGCGCAGGTGTACGAAGACGGTGTAGTCATAGTCTAGCGGTTGCTGTGCTTGCCAGTAGAGCACCAGCTCCAGGATGCGCGCCGAGCTGCTGATGAGCAGGGCAGCATCATAACCCTGCAATGCGATCAGGTTGGTAAACTGAACATCGAGAGGTCGCGAGGGATGCTCTGGGATGAGGCGGGCACCCGGCCGCGAGCGCAAGATGATCATGCCGTTCTCCTCGCGTATAAAGTCGGTCATCGCCAGCAGGCGTTGCATCGTGAGAGGGGTGAAATATTCGACCGTCAGCCCCCAACGTTCCAGCACCAGCCAGACGCGTCGTGGTCCGCTCAACACAGCGTGCAGCTGCTCGTCCGTGCCCAGCCATAGCGACCCCACCCAGCGATCTACGATCTCTCCTGCCCGATCCATCAGGCGGTAGGCATAACCGGCACCCTGCATCGCGTAATAATCGTTGCGACCCAGGTAGAACGCCGCCGCGGCCGGCGTGCCGGTGAGGATGGTGTCATCGGCCTGCCACTTGGCGCGCACATGGGCAAAGGCGGCGTCATAATCGTTACCACGACGTGCCACCAATGCGGCATCCGCCGGCCAGTATCCGCCCGCGATGACGGCGCAAGCTGCCAACGTAGCTGGCGTTCCAACGTACCGCAGCGACGCCCCACGTTTTAGTATCCGTGTCAGAGCGCCTGCCAGGCGCGCCAATCCATCTGCGGCCACAAGTGCCAGCAGGGGCAAGAACATGAAGTAGTAGCGGTCATCGCGCCGTTGCGGCGTCACCAATAATCCCATCCCCAGCACACTGAGGCCGACCAGCCACGCCAGGAAGAGGATGGCAATGTCGCGCTCACCCGCCCTGCTACGCAGTTGATTGCGCAATGCCATCACAACGCTCACCACAGCCAGGACAGATAGCCCGATGTTCTCAGGGTCGCCGAAGAAGGCGGCGGCCGCTGGCCAACCGGCCGCCATCCCTTCTGGCCAGGCCGCATAAATGGTGAGCACCTGGATGAACCCGTTGAGGATGCCGGATGCTGTGCCCTCTAGTGGGGCGATGCTATTCGGTTGCCCTAGTCGCTTGACCAGCAATGCCACCAGCACCACGCTCACCCAGACGGGCAGCTCCGCCAAAAGCGCGCGCAATCCCTTCTGGTGAGATTGTCGCCACAAGAGCACTCCCATGCCGCTCACCAACGGCACAATCAATGCCAACGCAACGAAATGGGTCAGCGCAGCGGCCAACAGCGCTGCCGCGGCCAGCAGACGCCATTGGCGGCTGTTCTGTAGGGCGCCGCTGAGGGCGGCGTCGCTTGCCAGCAGCACCCATACCAGTAACAAGCTGTACATGCGCGCACGGCCTCCCCACAGGATGGCATCCGGAGCAAGTGCCAACGCGGCTGCAGCGAGCAACCCAGTGGCTGCGCCCAGGCGGCGCCAACCCCAATGCCACGTTAGTAGAATGCTTGCCAAGCTGGCTAACACGCTGGCAGCGCGTACAGCTTCGCGGCTGAAACCGGCGAGAGTGCTCGTGGCGGCTCCAATGTAGGAAAAGAGCAAGCCGTGCTCGTAGAACAGGCCAGAGGGCAAGATGGGCAGTCCACGTTCCAGGATTGCGCGCACTGCCAACAAGGTGACGAACTCGTCAGGGTAGGGTTGCACATGTACCAGGTAGCGCCAACGCCACCACACTGCCAGCCCCACCACCGCAACCATTGCAGCGGCAAGGGCGAGACTTCCTTTTTCTCGTGTGTTACTGCGTTGGTGTGTCGCGTCTTCTGTCACCAGAAAAGCAGCGGGGCGCAGGCACAAGGCATCCCTATGCCAAGCACCTCGCCCCGTCTCCTTCCAAGAATAACATTATTATAACAAAATGCTGAGCAAGAGGCAAAACTCGCGTGGCGGATGGATCACCTCTTGTCCCCGCTCCCCTGGCAGAGGAGAGACACCATGTGCCAAAAGACACTCGCTGTGCTATGATGCGTGTACCGTGCCTCAAGGATAACCATGGATCACACTCGTTTGAGAGCAGTCAACCTATGGACCCACTCACCAGCACGTTTGCTTATGTTGCTTCCTTGCGGGAGCGGCGCGGTGCCGCGCGTCCCCTCATCCTGGTCACCAACGATGATGGCATTGTCTCGCCTGGGCTTCACGCTGCGGTGCGCGCCGTCGGCGACCTGGGTGAGGTAGTGGTCGTAGCGCCACGCCGTCAATTCTCCAATGCGGGGCGCTGCCACCCGCCTTTATCACGACACAATCAGAGCTCAGTGGAGCGCACTACTTTGCCTGCCGACTGCCCTGCCGCGGTTGCCTATACCGTGGATGGCTCGCCGGCACAGGCGGTGGCGCGCGCGTGGATTGAGCTCCTGACCCGTCTGCCCGACCTGGTGATCAGTGGCATTAATTATGGTGAAAACCTGGGATCGGGCACCACGATCTCAGGCACGGTGGGCGCCGCTATCGAAGCCGCTTGTGTCGGCATTCCGGCGCTGGCGGTCTCGTTGCAAACCTATCCCGATTTCCACTATAGCCCGTCCGAGCAGGTGGATTTCCGCGCCGCTGTGCATTTCACCCGCATGTTTGCCCAAGCAATGCTGGCTGGCGCGCTCCCCGCCGATGTGGACATCCTCAAGGTCGATGTGCCCGCGGATGCGACCCCTGCGACCCCTTGGCGGGTCACCCGCGTCTCGCGCCAGCCTTACTACGTGCCTGTGGTCCCTCGTGAGTCGTCTACACGCGACCCGGGTTTCCCAAATTATCGCATCGAGATCGATCTGGAGACGCTGGAACCCGATTCGGACATCTATGCGCTGGCGATCGCGCGCGAGGTCTCGGTCTGCCCGTTGAGCATCGACCTCTCCTCACGGGTGGACCGCC
>JASFBB010000124.1:0-9682 GCA_036172345.1 Anaerolineae bacterium | reverse complement strand
GCGTGCCTGGTGGTGGGGCCGACGCCTGCCCATCCTAGATGAGCGCGTCGCTAGGCCTGATGTTATTATCGGCAGTGCTACGCACCTCTTTGCTGTCTTAGCAGCTTACTACCTGAGCCTCTTCTATAGAGCGCATTTTGTGATGGAAGTGCGCGATTTATGGCCCCAAAGCTTTTTGGACACGGGGCAGTGGCATGAGGGGCAGATTCAAGTGCGTTTTTTCCGATGGCTTGAGCGATTCCTCTATGCGCGGGCAGAGAGGATCATTACTCTGTCACCTTTGACGCGTGACTACCTGGCGCGCTATTCCCAGGCATGGGCAGACAAAGTGGTGTACATTCCAAATGGAACGCGTGTTGAGCGTTTTAGACAGGTGGAACAGGTATCATCCTGTGGAACTGCACCACTGACGGTTATGTACTTGGGCGCTATGGGTCCGACCAACGGCCTGGAGGTAGTGCTAGAGGCATTGCGGATCATTAACCAGGTAGATCCCAAGTTGCTACAGATTGTATTCGTGGGTGATGGGCCAGAGAAGCTACGACTGCAGCGACTGGCTCACCAGATGGGTCTGCATAATGCAACCTTTGAAAGGGCGATTCCCAATTCTGAAGTGCCAAAGGTGGCTAGCCAAGCCGATATATTTGTCTTGGTACAACGGGAAGTTTTCTACGGTAGTCTGACTAAGCTGTATGACTATATGGCTGCCGCTAGACCTATCGTGACAGCCGTGCATGCCGAACACAATAACCCAGTGGAACACATCGGTTGTGGGCTAGCCGCTTCCCCGGGAGACCCGTGGGATCTGGCGGACAAAATGATCACACTGGCTCGTCTGTCTGCTGAGGAAAGACGTGCAATGGGTGCGCGCGCGCGTGCCTTCGCACAAACGCATTATGATTATGGAATGTTAGCCCAACAGCTGAGAGCAATGATTAATGAGCTCATTGGCATTACACACAGTGGTTAGATGTCGTTTGAGGTATAGATACTGAAGCGTCTGCACATTGCGGTCACCTGATCCCAATGAGCAGGGCACCGAACTGCGTCTCTACTTTATGGCAGCCGGGGTGCATCTATGCGGATGTGTATCGTGTCCGGGCGAAACCTGGCGAATATCGGCTACGCTTTGGCTTTTGGGAGCCACGCAGCCAGGAACGTTTGGTGGTGCAGAGTAGTGGCGCATCGGCAATCGAGTTGGGCTGGGCATCACGTGCGCTGATGAAGTGTCTGGCTGCAAGATGGTTTCCATATGATTCGACTTCGCCGGGTGGATGGGGTAAAATGCGGCAACGTGAGTTAGCGTCAGGTGCCTTCCTCACCATCGTATAGCAAAATCACCATGTCCACTGTGGTTGATCATCCATCTGCTGATGCGCTGAAGCGGGCGCTTCGGGCGCGCCCGGGGGTGCGCTTCACCCGTGCGGAGCGCCACGGCATGCTCTGGCTGGGCGATGTGGCAGTCTGTGTCATCGCCGGGGTGCTAGCGTTGTGGTTGTGGAGCTTTACCCGCAATAAGCCCCTGGAGGTCATCTTGGTCGAAGATGGCCATTTGATGGTGCTCATGTCGCTGGCATGGTTGTTTTTGGCCTGGGTGCTCGAGCTGTACGCGTTGCCGACCGCTGCTGATATGCGCGCTGTGCTGCCGCGGCTGTTCAGTGTGGCCGGGGTGATCCTGCTGGCCTATCTAGTGATATTCTT
Organism: Anaerolineae bacterium; assembly: GCA_036172345.1. Classification (GTDB taxonomy): domain Bacteria; phylum Chloroflexota; class Anaerolineae; order 4572-78; family NAK82; genus NAK82. Next base: position 7,981 of record JASFBB010000124.1, on the reverse strand, counting down.
CGTGGTTGCGCCGCACAATCGGCTGATCCGCTTGCCCCTCGTCTACTTTCTCATCCTGGTCACACTGCTGGCCAGCCTCTGGCGTTGGGCGATGGTCACGCTGCTGAGAGGCGGCCTCATGCGTCAGCGGGCGCTGATCGTCGGCGCTGGCTGGGCCGGTCAGACTATCGCTCGGCTGCTGCGCGGACAGCTCAACTCGGAATTCGAGGTGCTCGGCTTCATCGATGATGACGAGGCTAAGCAGGGGAGCAGCATTGACGATCTGCCGGTGTTTGGAAGAGGGGACGAGCTGCTGTCGGTGGCGCATCGCGTCGGCGCCGACACGATCATCTATGCCATTACTCACCAGCTCAGCGGGCCGATGTTTCGGGCGTTGTTGGACTGTCAGGCGGCCGGGTTGGCAGTGGTGCGCATGCCTGCCCTGTATGAGGCGCTCACCGGCCGCGTTCCCATCGAACACGTGCGTGGCGAGTGGCTGCTGCCCGGCGAAATCGAAGGTGGTCAGACGTCGCTCTTCTACCGGCTGGTGGTGCGCTTGATGGATCTGACGTTTGCCGTGCTGGCCGGGGTGATCCTGGTCGTGCTTGGACCGGTGATTGCGCTGTTGATCAAGTTGGATTCGCCCGGGCCGGTCTTCTACCGCCAGGTGCGCTCCGGTCGTGGTGGCGTGCCGTTTGAGCTGCTCAAGTTCCGTTCTATGCATGCCGATGCTGAGGCGACCGCTGGTGCCCAATGGGCCACCGAAGATGACCCGCGCATTACCCGGGTCGGTCGTTGGCTGCGGCGCACGCGCTTGGACGAGCTCCCGCAAGTACTGAACATTCTGCGGGGAGACATCCATCTCATCGGGCCACGCCCGGAGCGGCCGGAGTTCATCGCCCAATTGGAAAAGGAAATTCCCTTCTATCGTGCACGTTTAGCGGTCAAGCCCGGCCTCACTGGTTGGGCACAGGTGAAGTATCGTTACGGCAGCACAGTCGAGGATGCGCGCATTAAGCTCGAATATGATCTCTACTACATCAAGCATCGCTCGCTTGGCCTCGATCTGCAGATACTGATGCAAACCATTGGGGTGATGCTGGCACTGAGGGGTACGTGAAGCCGCCTCAACAGCCATCCTGCGCGAGATGATCCCCGAGTATCGCCCGGCGGAGTAGATGTGCCAGGCGAATAGTTTGCCGTCGGTCTTCTTAATCCCATCGCCTGAATCCATAGCAACGCTCTGATCCGAGCTGCAATTGTCAGCAAGCGGAGAATACGCACCGCACGGAATGCCGGGGGCGCAGAGTTTTTGTGTGATGGCACTGGACAAGGCCGGAGGTGCCAGGTACAATAATTTCGAGATTTGGTCGGGAGTAAAAGCCTCGATGGCCCAGTGTGAGGTGGTATCTAGCGGCTTGACGGCACGGCGTCAAGCTCATGTCCATGCACTTGAGCAGGAGTTGTCCCGGCTGGTGGCACAGTTACAGGCGATGCCCGAGGTGCAACAGGTGATCCTCTTCGGTTCCTACGCTGCCGGCCGGCGTGACCTGTTCACTGACCTGGACCTCATTGTGGTCATGGAATCACCGCTGGGCTTTGTGGAATGCCTTGCTGACCTCTACCGTCGCTTGCAATTTGCTGTGGACGTGGATTTGCTGGCCTACACGCCCGAGGAGTTCGAGCGGATGCGACAGCGGCCGTTCCTGCGCCATGCGCTTGCCACAGGAAAGGTGCTTTATGCGCGACACGTCGTGGGATGAAGGTCAGCGCTGGTTAGAACAAGCCCAGGTGGATCCGGAGTGGACGCGCCATCTGTTTGACGCCGGTGCTTACTATCTAGCCTGTTTCCTCGCCCAGCAGACGGCCGAGAAAGCGCTCAAGGCCTTCCTATTTTGAGCTCATATCCCCTGCTGATTCTGTCACCTGAAGCGCTTATCCGCGTCATACCACAGTCCAGGCTGCGACCGTCCAGGAGCAAATGAGAGTATAGTTGGATCTCGCGCCTTTTGCATTTTTTCGCGCATTTGGTGTCTCGAGAGTTTTTCGCGGTGAACGTCCTGGTGCCTGGTGGGCGCTGCTGGGTTCATCGGTTCATCAGATGCCTTGCGATGCTGGAATGTCGCGTGAATTCTAATGCATATCATATGCAAGTGTTAACGCAGAATTAACAATTGTGTGCCAAGCTGGAGGAGGGGAGCATCTCCAAGTGGAGATGCCACTCATGCTGAGAGTTCGGAGAGACTCGCGATTGAGCTCTAAAAGATGCCGTGTTATAATGTGGTGGAACTGGTTTTTGCATAAAGTGAGAGGTGGAGTAACGAATGATGCGTTTTGATCGTTTTACCGAGCGCGCTCAAGATGCGGCGATGCGCGCTTATGAGATATTGCGTCGTTTCCAGCATAATCAGGCGGATACGGAGCATATGTTGTTGGCTATGTTGGAACAGCCCGAGGGCTTGGTGGCGGAGATCATCCGCTCACTGGGCGGCGATCCGGACCAGGTGCGCAGTCGGGTGGAAAGTGTTCTGCAGAACAGCCCTCGCACTCGCGGGTCGGAGATTGCCTCGATGGCGGTGGGACAGGTGTTCATCACCCCGCGTCTGAAGCGCGTGCTTGACCTCTCCGGAGAGGAGGCCAATCAGCTGGGTGATGAATATATCTCCACAGAGCACATCTTCCTGGCTATGTGCGCCGAACGCGGCACCCCGACGGCGCGCATCTTGCAAGAAGTCGGCATTGATCGAGAGCGTGCGTTAGAAGCAATTAAGCGTTTGCGCGGCGGACAACGCGTCAACAGCCCGCACGCCGAAAGCCATTATCGCACGTTGGAGAAGTATGGGCGCGACCTGACCCGAATGGCCATGGAGGGCAAGCTGGATCCGGTGATCGGGCGTGACGAGGAAATCTTGCGCGTCATCCAGGTGCTGTGCCGGCGTACCAAGAATAACCCTGTGCTCATCGGCGAGGCGGGTGTGGGCAAGACGGCCATTGTCGAAGGCCTGGCACAGAAGATCGCCAACGATGATGTGCCCGAGCTGCTGATGGGCAAGCGCGTAATCAGCCTCGACTTGGGCGCTATGATTGCGGGCACGCGTTTCCGCGGCGAATTCGAGGAACGCCTCAAGTCCGCCCTAGAGGAGATCCAACGTTCCAAAGGGGAAATCATCCTGTTCATCGACGAGCTGCATACGGTGGTGGGCGCCGGAGCTGCCCAGGGGGCGGTGGACGCCAGCAATATGATGAAACCAGCGCTGGCGCGCGGGGAGCTGCAATGTGTCGGAGCCACCACGCTGGATGAGTATCGTCAGTACGTTGAACGCGATGCCGCCTTGGAGCGGCGGTTTGCGCCGGTGTTCGTGGACGAGCCCACGGTCGAAGAAGCGATTGAGATGCTGAAGGGGTTGCGCGATCGCTATGAGGCGCATCACCGCGTCAAGTTCACTGATGAGGCGTTGGTGGCAGCGGTGCGGTTGACGCATCGCTATGTGACCGACCGGCGGCTGCCCGACAAGGCCATCGATGCGATGGATGAAGCGGCCAGTAAGCTGCGCGTTGCCATCTATTCGATGCCGGAGGAGCTGCGGGCGAAGAAAAAGCGGCTGGGCCAATTGCAAGCTGAGGAAGAGGCGGCATGGCAACAGCGTGACTATGAGCGCGCCGCTCAGATCAGGGCGGAGCGGTTAAGGCTGGATTCGGAGTTCCAGGCGGAACGCGATCACTGGTGGCGCGAGAAGAACCTGGACGAGGTGGTGGAGGTGAACGACATCGCGCAAATTGTCTCCAGCTGGACTGGCATCCCGCTGCACGAGATGATGGAGACCGAGTCCGAGAAGCTGCTGCGTATGGAGGAGAAATTGCATGAGCGCATCATCGGCCAGGATGAGGCGATCAAGGTGGTCTCGGATGCCATCCGGCGCGCCCGCTCCGGGCTGAAGGACCCGAAGCGACCGATGGGCAGTTTCCTCTTCCTGGGTTCGAGTGGTGTGGGCAAGACCGAGCTCGCCAAGGCGCTCGCCTGGTTCCTGTTTGATGATGAGGATGCGCTGCTGCGCATTGACATGAGCGAGTACCACGAGAGCCATACGGTCAGCCGACTCTTCGGCGCCCCACCTGGTTATATCGGATACGATCAGGGTGGCCAGCTGACGGAGGCGGTGCGGCGGCGACCTTACCAGGTCATCCTCTTCGATGAGGTGGAAAAAGCCCATCCCGATGTGTGGAATGCCCTGCTCCAAATCCTGGAGGATGGACGGCTCACCGATGGACAGGGACGTATGGTCGACTTCCGCAATACGGTGATCATTATGACCAGTAACGTCGGTACCCAATTCGGTGCCAAAGGTGGTGCGATCGGTTTTACCCGGGGGGATGCCGCCGCCGAGACAGACCAGCGGAAGATGCGCAGCGAGATTCAGGACGCCTTGCGGCGTACCTTCCGTCCTGAGTTCCTGAACCGCATTGATGAGATCGTTATCTTCCACAACCTGACCCGCGATCAGGTCAAACAGATTGTGGATTTGCAGATGAAGGAGATCGCCGCTCGGCTGGCCGAGCATGGCATCACCATCGAGCTGACCGAAGCGGCACGCGAGTGGCTCTCTGTCGAGGGGTATGACCCGCAGTTCGGGGCGCGTCCGCTGCGTCGCACGCTCCAGAAGCACGTGGAAAGCCCGCTCTCGGTGCGGTTGTTGCGCGGTGAGTTCCGCAGCGGTGACACCGTGCTAGTGGACGCGGCCGGCAGTGAAGGGCTCTCTTTCCATAAGAAAGAGGTGCCCGCAGCCGTGGTGGAGATCCCGCTGGCCAATACCAGCTCTGAACTCGCATAGGGTCTCCCCTGGGGTTGGGCGAAATTCGCTTATCTGTGGGCCTGTGCCTTGCTCTGAGGAGGTAGAAAGGCACAGGCCTCTTCGTATATTATCTTTTGCCATCGAGAAAGGGTAAGCAGGTGATGAGGATACCCTATTTCCACGTTGATGCATTCACGCACAAGCAATTCGGAGGCAACCCAGCTGGTGTCTGTTTGCTGGAAGGCACATGGCCGCCGGACGAACTGCTGCAGCGGATCGCCGCCGAGCACAACCTGTCCGAAACCGCCTTTGTGCTCCTGCGCGGTGAACGTGACTTTGCATTGCGCTGGTTCACGCCGAAGGTCGAGGTAGATCTGTGTGGTCACGCGACTCTGGCAGCTGCGTTTGTGCTGTTCCATTATGCCGGTTATGCGGGGACGGCCATCGCCTTCACGACGGTCAGCGGGCCGCTCGCCGTCGAACGTCGGGGCGACATGTTGGTGCTCGACTTTCCCGCTCGACCGTTGCAGCCCTGCACACCACCCGATTTGCTGGTGCGCGGCCTGGGTCGCACGCCGCTTGAGGTATTGCGCTCGCGTGACTATTGCGCCGTCTTCGCGACGCCGGAGGAGCTCATCGGATTAGCCCCAGATATGGTTCAGCTGAGCCAATTGGATGATTGCCTGGGCATCATCGTGACCGCACCCGGCAGGGAGGTGGACTTTGTCTCGCGCTTCTTTGCCCCGCGCACCGGCGTCTCCGAAGATCCTGTGACCGGATCGGCGCATTCGTCGTTGATACCCTACTGGTCGCGACGGTTGGGCAAGCGACGCCTCACCGCGCATCAGCTCTCGGCACGCGGCGGGGAGATCTTCTGTGAAGACTGCGGCGAGCGCGTCAAAATAGGCGGCTATGCCATCATCTATTTGCGCGGCGAGATCGAGATCGACCCCCCAGCTCACTCCCATATTAGGAGCGTCTGCAAGCCGATGCTGACGGGATCGCGGCGGATTTGCTCGTAGACCTGTTTGATGTCCTGATTGATTGGGCTGCGTTTGCGAGCAAATGCGAGCAAAGATTCCATTAATTGCCGAAATTCGATTTCATGCGGCGATTATACGGAAAACTTGCTCGCATCCGCTCGCACGCAAGGGGCTGTTTCTGACAGCACCAACACAATGGCAGTCGTGGCGCGACCGTGGCGATGGATACGCTGCGCAGCGACGGAAGCGGAGGATGAAAAAGGGCACGCGCAACGCCCTCTGTACCCCGAAGCCCACCCATCTGCGAAACGCATCTCTTACGCTGGCATCCATCATTGCCGATTTGTGGTATAATGGGGATATGACATAAGTAACCTTGTGCCATTGCCGTTCGCTCGGCGGATGCCGCCCAGGAGGGAGAGATGCAATGAAGGCAAATTCAGACCCCCAGAGCATAGATACGCACCGTATCCTCCATGCTCGTCTTGTGCGGTTGCTCACTGTGATGGCCTTAGTGTCTTTGTTGGGGCTGGCTGTGGCCGTCCCTGGGCTGGCTCGGGTCATTCGCATACCCCAGGCACCCGCGTTGCCTGTGCTTGTCCCGCCTCTGCGTGAAGAAATGCACGAAAAGACCCCTGAAGGAGGTGCTCTCGCAAACTTGCCTCTGCGATTCATTGCCAACTACGGTCAGTGGGATGCATCGGTACGGTTTGCGGTGCAAGGGGCAGGCCACTCTATGTATTTCACCCCGCGCCAGGTGACCTTCAACATGGCTGGGGAAGAGGGTGCTGCCACGACGCAGGTGTGTCTTTCCTTCCTCGGTGCACAGGCACATCCCCAGGTGGAGGGCATAGCGCCATTGCCGGGCAGCATCAGCTTCTTCATTGGCAATGATCCGAGGGACTGGCGGATGGATGTCCCCTCCTATGCTGCTGTCATATATCGCAACCTCTACCCGGGCGTGCATTTGGTCTATAGCGGATCATATGGTCAGCTCAAGAGCGAATTCCACTTGGCGCCGGGCGCTCATCCAGCCTTGATCCATCTGGCATACGACGGCGTCGAAGATGTGCGCGTGCTGCCGGATGGATCACTCTCCGTGCGCACGGCAGATGGGGAGCTGGTTGAGGCGGCACCGCTGGCATACCAGGAGATCGATGGCATGCGTCAAGTAGTGATGGCGCGCTATGTATTGCTTACGGCCCCGCTGCGGACACCCTTCTTCAAGGTGCACCTGCCCGTGCTGGTGCGCTTTGAGGTGCGCGGGTATAACCCGAGATGGCCGCTGGTGGTCGATCCCGTGCTGCGCTATGCCAGCTTTCTGGGTGGTGGCAGAGACGAATCGGGTAATGGTATTGCGGTGGACGATGCTGGCAACGTGTACATCGTGGGGGGCACCATCTCAGACGACTTCCCTGCGTACGCTGCCATCCAGACGCAGCACCGTGGAAGTTTGAATGCCTTTGTGACCCAGCTGGTGCGCGTGGGCGACGTGTACACCTATGGCTTTTCCACCTATCTGGGCGGTGGCGCCCTCGACATCGCCAACGATATTGTGGTGAGCGACAACGGCGACGCAGTGACTATTGTAGGTGAGACCGCTTCAGATGACTTCCCTACCTTTAGCGCACCTCAGGCGACCAAAGGGCCGAGCAGTGATGCCTTTGTGACACGTCTCATCACGCAGAGCGGGGTGGTCACGTTTGCCTACTCTACCTACTTGGGTGGTAATGGGATCGACAGGGCACATACTGTGGCACTAGACAGCGCCGGCGATGCCGTAGTCGTCGGCGAGACCACTTCGAGCAACCTGTTCACCACCTCGACAGCCATCCAACCGACCTGCGGTGGGGCGCCTTCGTCACTTTGTCAGGATGCCTTCGTCACTCGTATCGCCAATAGCGGTGGTTATACCTTCACCTATTCTAGCTATCTGGGCGGCAGCGGTGCCGATCGTGCTTGGGCGGTCGCCGTGGGTGTGGCCAGTGACAGCATCTTTGTGACAGGTGAGACCAGCTCGCCGGACTTTCCCTTGCTCAACGCGCCGCAACCCATCTGGGGCGTAGCGGGATTACACCTGCCCACCGCCGAGCTGGAGGCGACTGCAGCCATCACCTATCCAGATGGCTTTGTTTCCCAGATCACCACCAGCGGCGGCTACACCTATGCCTACTCCACCTACCTGGGCGGCACTTTTACGGATGGCTGACAAAGGCATCGCTCGCAGAT
>JASFBB010000123.1:0-7221 GCA_036172345.1 Anaerolineae bacterium | reverse complement strand
CCATATGGCGGTTTCGTTGCGAGGATGAGGTGCGTTCATCCCCCGTGGTTGCGGATGGCATCCTGTATGTGGGTTGTTACGACAATAATTTATATGCGCTGAATGCCAGGACAGGGGAATTCATATGGAAATACGCCACGGAAGGAGGCATTGCCGCAACGCCCTGTATCTGGCAGGATCGGGTCCTGGTCGGTTCTGAGGACCGTTTCTTCTACGCCGTTTCAGTTCGCTCGGGTCGTATTCTGTGGACCTGCCCCACCGAAGGGCGCATCCGTTCATCGGCGCGTGTGGAATTGGAACACGCTTTCTTCGGCTCCGACGATCGGCGTCTCTACGCGGTGAATGCCCACAATGGCCAGGTGGTGTGGCGTTTCGAGACGCTGGAAGCAATCCGCTCCTCGCCAACACTGGGGGACGAGATGGTATATGTGGGCAGCGATGACCATCACTTATATGCTGTCGACTTGCAGACAGGGCGTCAACGCTGGAAGTTTCGCACCAATCGCAACGTCATCTCCAGCCCGATCCTGCACGGCGGCTTGGTCATCTTCGGGTCGATGGACTGGAACGTCTACGCTCTGGATGAGCGCTCCGGCTGGTCTATCTGGCGTTTTCGCACCAATCACGCGGTAGTTGGGTCCCCTCGGGTTATGGGTGGGATCGTGTACATCGGTTCGGTGGACGGCTATCTTTATGCATTGGAGCTCGACAACGGCCGCCTGGTCTGGAAGTTCAATGCCGGCGGTCAAGTGGTCTCTACCCCTGCGGTGACGGAAAAGAGCGTGTACATCAGCACGTTGGAAGGAGACATCATCAGCATAAACCGAAAGACGGGCAAGGAGCAATGGCGGTTCAGGACGGGAGGGCCTGTGACCTCATCACCCTGGGTGTACGAAGATACCGTCTATGTGGGCTCTAATGACCATTGCGTATATGCGTTCCCTGCATAAACCGCCGTTCGGCATAGCAGTGCATCGCTTCTCGTTCGGGTTCGAGGCTGGGCTTCCAGCCGTATATCAGTATCCGAGTTGCGAAAAGGGTTGCTTAATCAGATGAACGTTTCTTCTCCCCATGTCACTGCCCCCCAAGGAGAATACGGTGCCATTCCTATCAGACGCAGAACCTCGCAAAGGGCATCCAGCGAGTTGAAACCTGCGTTGGTGCGAGCTGCACCGCGTGGGTTGACCATCGTCCAAGATTCTCACGTGGGGAAGGTGCGACAGCGTAATGAAGATGCATGGTTGGCGCTGAATTTGAGCTATCGGGAAGAAGGCGGCGATCAGACGGCATTGGCTCTCCTCATTCTGGCCGACGGGATGGGGGGACATACGAATGGAGAGCTGGCAAGCACATTGGCAGTTCGCACTGCTGCTGCCTGTGTGATGCAAGATGCCATACTGCCTTACCTCTCGCCCGAGGTGGCAGGAGATCAGCAGTACTCCCTCCACGAGGCCTTGGTACGTGCGGTGCAAGTCGCTAACGAGGCCGTATATCGCAGCCTTTCTCACTCCGGCACCACATTAACCATGGCATTGATACTCGCGCGGAAAGCCTACGTGGCCCATGTGGGAGACAGTCGGGCGTATTTACTCGAAGGTGGCAACCTGCGGCGCATTACCCGGGATCATTCGCTCGCAGCGAGGCTCGTTGAAACCGGGCAGACCACCTCTGAGGAAACAGTGGACCAGCGTAACATTTTATACCGGGCCGTCGGTCATAGCGACATGATCGAGGTGGATACGCATTCCGAATTGCTCCTCGACGGCAGCTGTCTGTTGCTGTGCAGTGATGGCCTGTGGTCCAAGATGTCCGACTCGGAGATCTCAGAGGTGCTTATGGGCGAGTCCGATGCGCAATCTGCCGTTGGCAAGCTGATCGCCATAGCAAACGAGCGTGGCGGTGAGGACCACATCACTTTGATCCTCGCCATGTATAAAGAAGAGTGAGATGATGATGCCGAGAGAGCGACCAGCCGATATCAGTCAGAGAAGCATACCAAGGGGGTCCCTGTATGATCTCCACTCCGCGTAGAAGTGACCTAGGAACTCAGCCTCTTGAACAGATTGGCCCTGTACTTCGTCTGCGTGCGATCAGAAGTCACGAATACTTGCCGGCACGCGCGGAAGAACAAGCCTATTATGTGCTCCTCAGCGTGGCATTGCAACAGGACTTGTCCTATGGGCGCCTGCCTTTGAACCTTTGCCTTGTGCTAGACCGCAGCACTTCTATGAGCGGGGTTCGACTTCAGGCAGTGCGGGAGGCGGTTCAACGCATTATCGACCGCCTCTCCCCCGATGATGTTTTGAGCATCGTCGTGTTTAACGACCGTGCCGAGGTGTTGTTGCCATCCCAAAGAAACGTTGACCGCGCCCGCGTCAAGGCCATAGTGAGCACGATCCAGCCGGCTGGCGGCACAGAGCTGCTACAGGGTCTGGGTGCCGGCATCCGAGAAGTGATGCACGGCAAGAGCGAGCGCTCGCTGAACCATCTCATCCTCCTGACAGACGGGCATACCTACGGTGATGAGCAGGGTTGTCTGGAAATGGCAAAATGGGCCGGCCAGAATCAAATTAGCATGAGCTTGATGGGCCTTGGCGAAGACTGGAACGAAGCACTTCTGGATCAAATGGCCGCTCTTTCCGGAGGACGCTCCATTTACATTGACTCGCCGCGCAAGGTATCCCAAGTGTTCGAACAAATAATCAATTTCTTATCTGGAGTCACTGCACCTCAGACGCAGTTATATGCCTTGCCAGGGGCTTCCGTGGCTCTCCATGAAGCGTTTCAGATCACACCTGAAATACGACGGGTGAACCTCACCGCTACGGATCGAGGTTACACAGCCGGGTTGGGATTGCTGGGCAAGGATTCGGAACTTGAGCTCTTGATAGAATTCCGCATCCACGACCTAACACCCGGCATTCGGGTGGTCGCTTCCCTGAATTTGGAGCTCGTGACGCCGAGTGGCGTCGCAGCGGACAAGTTGAGTCGGGAAGAGCTCACCCTGAGCGTTGAAGGATTTTCACTTGAGGACCCCAGCGCATCACGCGTCTCCGGCTCCAAGATACCGGCCGCCATTCCTAACGCTCTCACCCGAGTTGTTTTATTCAAAATGCATGAAAGAGCCATCGCCGACCTGGAGGCAGGTCGGATCAATGCCGCCACCCAGCACTTGGAAACAATGGCCACTCGATTGGCAGCGATTGGGGAGACAGAGCTGGCACGTATGGCAATGTTGGAGGCCGGCCAGCTGGCACGCACAGGGGCGTTATCCCCTGAGGGTCGTAAGAAGATCCACTATGGCACACGAGCGCTATCTCTGACTTCACGAGGTGAGAGCTATGGTTGAATGTCCCCATTGCCATGCCAGGTTTGTTGCCAACACGCTGGTGTGCAGCGAGTGTGGCGCCTTGTTGCCCCCCGGGGAGGGGATTGACAACGAGACCTCGCCTGAGATTGCGCCAGAGCAAATCGCATCCACCGCGCAACTGGAAACGCCCCCGACGGTGCGCCTATGTATGGGCGAGGAACCAGGCCAGAGCATCGAAGTCACCCTAGACAAAAGGCTGATCATCGGCCGCTCCGATCCCGCCAATCGGGTGTTTCCCGAAATCGACCTGGCGGCACATGGAGGTCTGGAGAAAGGGGTGTCACGGCGCCACGCGCGTCTCTCCTCTCGTCGCGGATTGATCATCATCGAGGACCTCGCCAGCATTAACGGCACCTATCTCAACGGCAGGCGACTCACCCCGTATCTACCTGAAGTGGTCCACGATGGTGACCAGTTACAGATCGGCAGTCTCCCTATTCGAATTGAGGTGCTTTGAGAAAATTTCTAGCGCACGGAGGTTGTCTATATGGCATTTACAGTCCTGATCCACTTACAAGGCAGCGATCCGATTATGGCCGAGATGGATGCCTTGCCGGATCCTCAGGCAAATTATATCCTCTGTACCAATCCGCGCGCACGGGATGGGAAGAATCTGGTGTTCATCGAGCCGAGCTGTACCCGTTTCATGTTCCCATGGCATCGCATCAACTTCATTGAGGCATTCCCATCCGAGGAGGACCAGACGCGGATTGAGACATTTTTCCGCGAATAGCGCTCGATGGGAAATGAGAGAGACCCTCGATAAGTGTCCAGCAGGGTGGTCTATCCGGAGCAAATTGTGCTTCTATATGGGGAAGGTGAATCCAGATGCAGGTTAATCCTTCCATATTCAAGGCTTACGATATCCGCGGCATTTATCCCGACGAACTGAATGAAGAGGCCGCTTATGCGCTGGGGCGCGCCTATGTGACCTTCTTGCAGACAGATCGGGTGATCGTAGGGCGCGACATGCGCCTTTCCGGCCCATCCTTGTGTGAGGCGCTCACCAGGGGTCTGATGGACCAAGGCGCCGATGTGATCGACATCGGCATGGTGAGCACCGATCAGTACTACTATGCATGTGCGACTCTGGGAGAGGCGGGAATCATGGTCACCGCCTCACACAACCCGAAACAATACAACGGCTTCAAGATGGTACGTCGTATGCCGTATCTCCTGAGTGGCGACCAGGGTATTCAAGAGCTGCGTCGCATCATCGAGCACGACGCCTATGCCCCGGCCCATCGCCGTGGGGTTCTTACGCTCCAGGATCTGAGCGAACAGTTCGTCGAAAAGGTGCTCAGTCTGATTGATATCTCCGTGTTGAAGCCTTTGCATGTGATTGCGGATACCTGTAACGGGATGGTGGGTCCCATATTGCAGCGCGTGTATGCGCGTTTGCCTGTCTCGCTGACAGGCATGTATCTCGAACCGGACGGCAATCTGCCCAACCACGGACTGGACCCGCTGCAGCCTGAGAACCGTGCCGAGCTCCAACAACGCGTGGTGGACGAGGGAGCCGACATCGGCTTCGCCTTTGACGGGGATGGTGATCGTTTTTTCACGATCGATGATAGAGGAAAGTTTGTCCCGGGGGATTTTCTCACCGCTTTGATGGCCCGCTACTTCCTCGCCAAGTACCCCGGCGCCAAGATCATCTATGACGTGCGCGCCTCATGGGCTGTGCCCGAAATGATCCGCGCCGCGGGCGGCATTCCCCTGATGGAAAGGGTGGGACATGCCTTTATCAAGCGACGTATGGCCGACGAAGGCGCCGTCTTCGCCGGCGAGGTGACCGGGCACTACTACTTCCGTGACTTCTTCTGTGCTGATTCGGGTATCGTGCCCTCGCTGGTGGTGCTGGAGATGCTGTCACGAGAAGGAGCGCGACTGTCCACCTGGTTGCAAGAGTTGGAGGCAAAATATCACATATCGGGCGAGATCAACACGCGGATTGCCGGGGATCCGATGGCCAAAATGCAACGACTGGCCGAAGTCTATCGCGATGCGGAAATTCACTGGTTAGATGGCATCTCAGTAGTCTATCCGGACTGGCACTTCAACGTGCGGCCGTCCAATACGGAACCGCTGTTGCGCCTGAACTTAGAAGCCAGGTCGGCGGCGCTGATGGAACAGAAGCGCGACGAGGTGCTGCGCATTATCCGAGAGGCATAGATCGTGTTACGGGGCAAACGTCATAATCACGATCAGACCAATGGCGGCGATGCTTGCGAATTCGATGAGCGCCCGTCGCGTCAGCCGTCCCAAAATTTGCTGTTGTGCTAGGCCAACAAACAAGTAAAAAATCAGAAGCAGCCAGAACCCGGCTGTGAGGGGAGGGATGCGCCAGTAGTTGAAAGCCCAGATGGCTTGAGCCATTATCAGCGCGTTGACGCCGGCATACAGCCAGGTGCGGCCGGTCTGTTCCGGCCCGGTGCGCAGGAGCGAGGCCGCCAGCAGCCCCCCTACCAGCGCCGTCGCGGTGCCGGTGACAATACCGCGCATCCGCGTCTGATAGATAAGCACGAAGAAGCCAAAGGCAACTCCAAACCCCACCAGGTTGAGCCAGAAGTGGGAGAGCTCATACCACCGATCGCGCGGATCAATGGTGTGGTATTCAGCGAGGATGGTGAACCACAACAGACAGCCGCTGAGCCAGATCCCCGCTACCCACCAGAGTATGTCGGTGATCAACAGAGGCAGCACAAGGATGATCAGGGTGACCAGCAGAGCGGGCAGCAGCATGAAAGTCGGGAGATAGCCCGAGCGATAATGGGTCATCGAGGGATGTGCGCTGGCTACCATAGCACTGCCGGTGCCGGCCAGGCCACCCACCAGCAGCGCCATGAGCCAACGCTGGGATACCACCAGCGTCAGAGGCGTCCCCATGAAAACCAGTTCTATGGTACGCGTGGGCAATTCGATGATAAAATAGACTACCAACCCCAGGAGGGTGAGGCTGACCACTTGGCTGATGCGCTCATAGAGTGCCATAGTCAGGCATTCTATGTTACGGTTGGGTGCGAGTCAAACGTGCGATGAGCTTTGAAACGCTGTTCTATGCCTTGTTCGGCTGGACGGTTGGGATGTTGATCAATCACGCTGCCGATGTGTTGCCGCGGCACAGGGCGTTGAGCACAACTCCCATATGCTCGCGATGTGGGATGCCACGCGCTCCGTTGGCATGGAGCGCTGTGCTCGGCTACCTGAGCAGCCGCCAGGTGTGTCTGGGCTGTGGCCGGCCTTTGGCCCTGCGTTCCGTCTTGGTCGAGCTCGCTACCCCCTTGCTGTTTGTAGGTCTCTTGTGGCGCTACGGTTTTTCCGTTCAACTCGGGCTGATATCTCTATACAGCGTTGTGCTGATGTTGGTGACCGTCACCGACCTGGAACATCGTCTGATCCAGCACGCGGTGATGGTGCCGGCACTGCTCATCGCGCTGGCTGGGGCATTCTTTAACCACGAGATGACGGCGCGTCAAGCCGTGTCAGGCGGTGCCGTCGCTCTGGTGCTGTTGTACGCTATGTACCTGTTGGCGTCACCGCTCGGCCGCCTCATAGGCCGATTGACGGGGCGACCGAGCGAGGAAGTGCCCTTTGGGTTTGGCGATGTGACGCTAGGGACGTTTGTCGGCCTGATCACCGGGTTGCCCGGAGTGGTGTTTGCATTGGTGCTGACGATTTTCTCCGCCGGACTGGTGGCCGCGTGCATTCTCCTCATACAAGTGATCCGGCGTCGCTACAAGCCCCTCACCACCATTCCATATGGGCCGTTCCTGGCCCTGAGCGGTTTCATCATGATGGTCTATGGGCGCGATATTCTGCGCTGGTATCTGTACCCCGGTGCTTGAAAG
>JASFBB010000122.1:0-8145 GCA_036172345.1 Anaerolineae bacterium | reverse complement strand
GGAGAGGAGACGGGCATACAGGCTCTCCTGCACGATGGCATAGCGAAAGGCGAGCACACCGGGCTGCTGGGTCGTGGTGTCCAGAATGCCATAGCGCACGAGTTCCTGAAGGCGCCGATCCAGGTTGGCTGCCTTGCCCTGGCGCGCGAGCACGCGATAGAGCAGACGCACCGAGAAGGTGGTGCCGATTACTGCGGCGCAATAGAGCACCTCTTGCAATTCGCCCGGCAAGCGATCCAGATTGGCCGTGGTCAGATCGAGCAGGTTGGATGGGAAGCGCAGCGAGGCAAGCGAATAGGTGGCTTTCACCCACCAGCGCCCGCCGACGCGCTCGATGATGCCCTGCGCCGCTAAGGAAACCATGATCTCCTTCAAGAAGAAGGGATTGCCCTGCGCCCACCCGATCAGCTCCTTGCGCGCCGCCGCATCCAGACCTTCAGCCTCAAACAGCGCGGCGAGAATGTGCGCGATCTCATCGTCGGCGAGCGGGGTCAATCGGATGAGGTGATAGTGGCGCACGGCGTGGAATTCAGCTGCGTGGGAGACCTCGTGCTGCTGCTCGGCCGCGGGGCGCGAGAGAATGCAGAACAGGATGGGGCATTTGTCAGCCAGGGGCAACAGCGAGAGCAGGAGATGGCGTGAGGGGTCATCTGCCCACTGCCAATTGTCGATCACCAGCACCAGAGGCGCTGCCTTGCTTTGCGCGCTCAGGAGTTGGCGGATCGCCTGGAAGAGCTGCGAGCGTGCATTCTTGGCCTCTTCGCGCGTGACGGATTGCTCTAATTGGTTCAGAGCGAGCATGAGCACCGTGGAGGGCAGAGGGCTCGGGCGCGCTGTGGAAGAGGTGGCAGCCGCGCTGGGCGTCCAGATGCCCCAGCGGGTGAGATGGCGCCACACGCTGTAGGCAGTGCGGCTCTGCACCATGTGCGCACTGCCGATCCAGACCTGCACTCCGGAGGGGGTGTGACGGGTGAGCCACTCGCGCACTAGGCGCGTCTTGCCGATGCCGGGCTCGCCTTCGATCAAGACCACACTCCCCTCGCCCTGCGCCAGGTGTTCCATCCGTTCGCGGAGCTGTTTCATCTCTTTGTGGCGACCTGCCCAGGGCAGCGGCTCTTCGAAGAAGCAGGGCGTTGGGGATGCCTGGGTGGCCAGACGGCTTTCCAGGACGAAGGCCGGCACAGGCTCGGCGAAACCTTTGAGCTCCACGTCGCGGTAGTAGCGATAGCGGAAGAGGTGTTGCGTCGCCTGCTGCACCGCCTGGCTCACCAGGATCGTGCCCGGTTCCGAGATCTCCTGGAGGCGGAAGGCGAGATTGACCGTCGTGCCTACGACAGTATAGGATTGCTGCTTGTCCACGCCCACATTGCCGGCGATCACCTCGCCACAATGGATGCCGATGTGCAGCTGCAACGGGCTGCCCAGCTGCCCCTGTAGCTGGCGGCTGAGGCGGCGCATTTCCGCGTCCATGTCCAGCGCCGCCTGCACCGCGCGCGCCGGGTCGTCCTCGTGCGCCTCGGGGATGCCGAACACGGCCATCACCCCGTCGCCGAGAAACTTGTCCACCTCGCCCCCATACTTGTAAATGTGGGTGACGATCTGGCGGAAACAGGTGTTCAGCAGATCAAATGCCTCTTCCGCTTCCAACCGCGCGGTGAGCCGGGTGAAATCCACCAAGTCGGCGAAAAGGACGGTCACCTGGCGGCGCTGGCCAGCGATCCAGCTGCTCCCCTCACCCGAGCGGATGCGCTCACGCAAGCCGCCAGGGAGATACTTCGCCATACGCTTCTGGACGGCATAGACCTTGGCCAGATCGCGCGCATAGTGCATCAACTGCGCCTGTGCCAGCCCCGCGCCCTCATCAGGGGAGGTCGGGAAGAGACCCTTCGTCGACCCCTCATCCGCGGGGATGATCGGCTGTCCACAGTGGGGACAACGCATTTGGGTCACGAATGGCACACACTCCTAGCGCTTGAGCGCCACGCAGACCACCACCGCGCCTGCCATAAAGGGATGACATCGCGGCTCATCCAAGCCTACACTTTCCATAGTATGGTACAGTTGCTCATGCGTCAAGAAGGTTTCCGCGGAAGCGGGTAAGTACTTATACGCATCCTCATCCCCCGTGATAACACGTCCCAACAGGGGCACCACGTGGCGGAAATAGAGGCGGAAGAGGCGGTTGGCGAGCGTCCTGCCGTCTGGACGAGGCACTTCCAGGATCGCCACGCGCCCGCCGGGGCGGGTGACGCGCACCTGTTCGCGCAGCGCCGCCGCCACATCGGCCACGTTGCGCAGCAGGAAGGCGGATGCCACCGCGTCAAAGGTGTTTGAGGGGAAGGGCAAGCGTATGGTGTCGCCCACCAGCCAGGCGGGTTGGAGTTGCGATGCGTGGGCGCGCTGGCGCGCCAGCTGCAGCATCACCGCCACCAGGTCGAGCGCCGCGATCAGCCGCGGCGGGTTGGTTGCTTGCGCGGCGATGAAGGCGACATCGCCCGTGCCGGTGGCCACGTCGAGGAAACGCCCGCCGGGCGGCAAGGCGGCTGCGCGCACCAGCGCCCGCCGCCAACGCAGATCCTGCCCGAAGGTCATCAGCCGGTTCATCATGTCGTAGCGGCGTGCGATGCGGGCGAACATGGTGCGCACATAGGCGCGCTTGTGGCTTACATCGGTGAAGATCATAGGGTGAATTCAACCTTATAGCCCAGCTCCACCGAATTGTCAATCCAACGCACCCAGCGGGGAGTGATGACGTAAAGCTGCATCCCGCGCAGCGCTGCGCGCAGCGGGGCATCGCGCAACACGAAGGGGAAACGCGCCACATAGCGCGCCCATGCCCGCATGCCCTCCCAGCCGCCCAACGGGGCGCACGTGCCCTCGAGCTGGATGCCGCGGATGGTGTGCCATTCGTCTGCCACGGCGTGTACCGTGCACGCCACGCGCGGGTCGCGGCGAATGTTGGCGATGTGGCGGCTGGAAGCGGCGGAGATGAAACCCAGCTGCAGGCCGTCGAGGAGCACATAATAGAGGTCAGCTGCCTGCGGCTCGCCTTGGCTGCCACAGGTGGCGAGCGTTAGCGTGTGGTGCGCCTGCAAGAAGGCGCGCACCTGTTCCAGTGCTGCCTCGTTCATGCTTCGGACAGGGGTTCTCTGGCGCCGCCCTGCCAGGGGGTGTACAGCGTATTGGGGATGCCCAGGTAGGCCAGGATGCGCCCGACGGTGTGATCCACCAGCTCGTCTATGGAACGTGGCCGGGCATAAAAGGCCGGCATAGGGGGATAGATGGTCGCGCCCAGCTGTGTCGCGCGCACCATCAGCTCCAGGTGGCCGAGGTGCAGCGGACTCTCGCGCACCACCAGCACCAGCGGGCGGCGCTCCTTGAGCGTCACATCCGCGGCACGCGCGATCAAGTCGGCGGCGTAGCAGTTGGCGACGGCGCTCAACGTCTTGATGCTGCACGGGATGACCACCATGCCGCGCGTGGCAAAGGAGCCGCTAGCGATCGACGCGCCCAGGTCGTCGGGGGCATAGACCACGTCGGCCAGCCGCTCCACCTGGGCAACGCTGTAATGCGTCTCCGCGCGGATGGTGAGGCGTGCCGCCTGGCTGATGACCAGGTGTGTCTCCACCACGCGGCGCTGCGCCAGGGCTTCCAAAAGGCGCACCCCCAGGATGGCGCCGCTGGCGCCGCTGATGGCGACGACCAGGCGATCGGGCATGCTCATACGCTCCCTTCCCGCCAGGGGCATAGGCGGCGATCCAACCAGTCCACTAGGAAGTAGAGCGCCAGGCCGAGCAGGCTCATGGCCAGCACACCGGCGTACATGTCGGCGTAGCGCAGTGCACCCCAGCTCTCTACCACGATGTAATAGCCCAGCCCAGCGTTGGTGGCATATGTCTCGGCGATGAACAACACGGCGATCGCCGTGCCAATGCTGATGCGCAGCGCGGTGATCACCGCGGGGATGCACGCCGGCAGATAGACGAAGCGGAAGAGCGCGCGCCGTCCGGCGCCCATTGAACGCACCGAAGCAATCATCTCCGGGCGCAATTGCGCCGCCTGGTCACGCACCACCACCAGCATCTGGAAGAAGAGGATCATGCCGACGAGCAGCACCTTGCTGTCATCCCCGGAGCCGACGAGCACCAGGATGACGGGCAGGAAGACGATCTTGGGAATGGGATAGACGATGTAGATCAATGGGGCGAAGAGGCGGTTCAAGCTGCGGATTTGCCCCAGCCCCAGCCCGGCGGGCACGGCGATGGCCATCGCGACGAGAATGGCCGCCACCACGCGTGCGGCGCTGATCAACAGGTGCACCCCCAGCGCGCCGCCCAGCTGCTGAAAGAAGAGCGGTAACACCTGCACTGGCGGGGGGAAGACCGGCCGGTTGATCGCCCAGGCCAGCAGTTGCCAGATCACCAGCGTGGCCAGTGTGCCGAGGCCCACATCACGCCATCTCACCCGCGTTCTCTCCCATTAGTTCGCGCAATTGGCGGCACAGCTCCAGAAACGTCGCCTCATGGCGGCACGAAGGATCGCCGACATAAGGGTTGGGCACCACCGTGGCGACGCGATGGGGCGGTTGGGTGAGCACCAGGACACGCTCCCCCAGATAAAGCGCTTCCTCGATGCTGTGCGTGACGATCACCATCGTCAAACCCTGTTCGCGGCGCAGCTGCATGGTGAGCTGCATCAGGTCCTGGCGTGTGAGCGCGTCGAGGGCGCCGAAGGGTTCGTCCATCAGCAGCACGTCGGGGCGCAACGCCAGGGTGCGGGCGATGGCGGCGCGCTGGCGTTGCCCCCCGCTGACCTGATGGGGATAGTGGTTCGCCAGGTGGTGGATGCCCAGCCGCGTCATCCAGTGGCGGACGCGCTCGTCTTTGTCGTCCAGCACCTCGTCCCTCGGCGCGTGGACGCCATCTGGTCCGTAGAAGGCGCGGATCTCCAGCCCCAGGGCGACGTTGGCGCGGATGGTCGCCCAGGGCAGCAGGCCGTAGTCCTGCAGAATGAGGCCGGTGCGCGGGCGCGGACGGCGCAGCGCGTGCCCGTCGATGACGATCCGACCCTCCTGTGGGCGCGACAGCCCGGCCAGCAAGTTGAGCAGCGTGGTTTTGCCACAGCCGCTCGGCCCGATCACCGACCATGCCTCGCCGCGCGCCACCTGCCAAGAGAAGCGTTCGAAAATGCGCGTGCCGTTCGGGTAGGCGAACGTCACTGCGTCAACTTGGATCATACCCACAATGCCATCCACGTGCCGAAGAAGATAACAAGTGCAATATAGCCGTTTACGTTGAAGAAGGCAATGTTGACGCGCGAGAGGTCTTGCGGGGAGACCAGATGATGTTCATACAGGAACAACCCCGCGATGGCAAGCAGGGCGAGCCAGTAGACCCACCCCAGCGCCATCAGCACGCCCAGCGCAGCGAGGAGCAGCAGCGTCAGGGCGTGGTTGAGGCGTGCCAGCCGCAGCGCGCTGGCAACGCCGAAGCGCGCCGGCACGGCATGCAGCCCGGCGGCGCGGTCGAAGGCGACGTCCTGGCAGGCGTAGATCAGGTCGAAGCCGGCGATCCACAGGGTGACGGCCAGCCAGAGCAGCCAGGCGGGCGGGTCGATGTGGGCACGCACTGCCACCCAGGCGCCCGCCGGCGCCAGACCGTCGGTGGCGCCGAGGATCCAATGGCTCAGCCAGGTGAAGCGCTTGGTATAGGAGTAGCCCACCAGGAAGAGGAGCGCGCCGGGCAAGAGCTGCAGCGTCAGCGGGTTGAGCTGCCACGCGGCGATGAGCAGGACGACGAGCGCAACGGCGGCGTAGCCCAACGTGGTGCGTGGCGACAGGCGGCCGCTCGGGAGGGGGCGGTCGGCGGTGCGCGGGTTGCGCGCGTCGTACCAGCGGTCGGCATAGCGATTGACGGCGAAGCCGATGGTGCGCGCTGCCGCCATAGCGAGGGTGATCCAGAAGACCTGCGCCCATGTCGGCCATGCCATGGTGGCGCCGGGCGTGCGCGGCCAGTTGGCGGCGAGGAGCATGCCCAGGTAGGCGAAGGGTAATGCGAAAATGGTGTGCTCGAAGCGCACCGTTTCGAGGAAAAGGCGCAGAGGTCTCATCTGTCTATTCCGGCACCCCTGAGATCACGAGGGATGTGCGCGTTGCCATGTCCATCGTAGCGATTATACGCCTCGAGCAGTGAATTGGGGAATTGGCGGGGGCATGTCCGACTCATCTGCGCCGCGACCATCTATCCGAGCCGCGACCATTTATCCGAGCCGCGACCGTGAGGGAGCGGTTGACTGGCCGCTTACTTACGTGCGCGGCTCGGTTGGGTGTATCCGTGCCGCGACCATTTATCCGAGCCGCGACCGTGAGGGAGCGGTTAATGTGCCGCTTGCTGACGCGCGCGGCTCGGTTGGGTGTATCCGTGCCGCGACCATCTATCCGAGCCGCGACCGTGAGGGAGCGGTATTCTGGCCGCTTGCTGACGCGCGCGGCGCGGTTTGGGCCGCTTACTTACGTGCGCGGCTCGGTTGGGTGTATCCGAGCCGCGACTATCTATCCGTGCCGCGACCATTTATCCGAGCCGCGAGCATCTATCCGTGCCGCGACCATTTATCCGAGCCGCGACCGTCAGGGAGCGGTTAATGTGCCGCTTACTTACGCGCGCGGCTCGGTTTGGGCCGCTTACTTACGTGCGCGGCTCGGTTGGGTGTATCCGTGCCGCGACCATTTATCCGAGCCGCGACCGTCAGGGAGCGGTTAATGTGCCGCTTACTTACGTGCGCGGCTCGGTTGGGTGTATCCGAGCCGCGACCGTGAGGGAGCGGTTAATGTGCCGCCGGTACGGGCGACCGTGCCCGTTGCCCCTACACGCGTGGCTCATTCAATCGAGGCAATAAACGCGTCAATCCGCGCCGCATCCCAGGCGCGCTCCAGGCCGGTGATGAACAGCAAGACCGGGCCGTTCTGCCCGTCAAACATCCCGCTGAGCTGCTGCAGCACTTGCCCATCCGGCGCCGCGCCGCGCTGCAACGTCAGCGTCACCTTTTGCCCGCGGATCCTCACCCGTTGGCTGCCCGCTGGCCGCATCGCCACGCCGCCCATCCCCGTCTGTTGCACCACCGCTTGTTCGATCTGCTGACGCAGCTCCGCATCCTCCGCTGCGACGGGGGGCAGCTGCACCAGCAGGATGGTCAGCAGCCCTGTCTGTGCACCGCTCGGCCCGATGGCCACCATCTTGAATCCCATCAGGTCGGAGGCGAACAGCTCTTTGTATCCCTCGGGCACCTGATAGCGGGCGATCTGCCGCCCCACTTCGGCGATGCGGAGGGGATGGGTGATCATCATACGCGGCCACAGGCGCATCCCCAGCAGCACGCCTCCCAGCGCCGCCACGCAACATAAAAACGCGGCCGCCGCGGCGCACCCCAACAGGGTGCGCCATGCAGTGCTGCTCCCACGCTGTTGGCGTGCCATCGTTTCACGCGCTTCGGGCATCGCTCACCAACCCAGTTGGCGCCACAGCGCATCTACGCGCGCCTGGATTTCAGGTGTCATCGCGACGGGCTTCGGCCAGGGGCGCGTGTAGCCCTCCTCCGGCCACTTGCGCGTCGCGTCGATGCCGATCTTGCCACCGAAGGCGGGGCGATAGCTGGCGTGATCGAGGGCGTCGGTGGGGCCTTCTTGGATGATGACGTCGCGCGCCCAATCGGCGTTGCTCAACGCGTAGAACATGGCGCGCGTGGTGTCCTGCACGTCCACATCCGCGTCGAAGACGATGATGCAGCGCGTCAGTGCCATCAGCCCCAGGCCCCACAGGCCGTTGATCACCTTGCGCGCATGGCCGGGATAGCGCTTGCGGATGCTCACCAGCACTAGGTTGTGGAAGACCCCCTCCGGCGGCATGGCGATGTCCACCACCTCGCTCATAAAGAGGCGGATGAGCGGCAGGAAGAGGCGCTCGGTCGCCTTGCCCATCCAATAGTCTTCCATGGGGGGCAACCCCACCACTGTGGCGGGGTAGATCGCCCGCGCGCGGTGGGTGATGGCGGTCACGTGCAGCACCGGATAGGCTTCCACCGGCGTGTAGTGGCCGGTGTGGTCGCCGAAGGGGCCTTCTGGCGCCAGCTCGCCCGGCACGACATAGCCAT
>JASFBB010000121.1:0-4309 GCA_036172345.1 Anaerolineae bacterium | reverse complement strand
CGGCTCGGGGTTCTGGAGTTCCTTGGCGGCCTCCAGGGCGCCTTCGTGCGCCTGATCAAACACCAGGTTGCCCAGGAACTTGGGCAACAACACCATCTTCACCGCCTGCCCTGGGGTGGCCTTCACTGGGCCTTGTGCCATTGCAGCTGGCGCCAGCGCCATCAACATGCTCACAATCACCAGAATCGCTAAAGCGGCCGAATACTTTCTCATAGTTCACTCTCCTCTCTGATGCTTTTTATCAAATTAGCAGGCACACTTTTTCCTTAAAATGAGCGATTGCTCTGAGGTTGTTCCCTATTCCCGGTTGGTCACCTCCTTTCCCTGACGATCACCGCTCTGCCAGCCGAGAAGAATCTACCCGCTCGGGGGAATCCGCGCTTTCTGCCACTTCCCATGCGCGTATCATCTCGCGTCGGCGTGCCATTCTGGCGCGCAGGCTGCTGGCCAGGTTGGGTACCAGCACCGACAGGATGAGCAATAAGCCGATCACCCCGGTTTGTACGTTGGCCGACAGGTAGGCGAGCCCCATTCCGTTGCGCAGGTTCAGGATGATCAAAATGGAGAGGAAGACGCCCCGCAGTGAACCGCTGCCGCCGAAGATGCTCACCCCGCCCAACAGCACCATGGTGATGATGTCGAGTTCAAATCCTTCGGCGGTGCTGCTGCGCATCGCGCCCAGACGAGCGGCATACAACAGGCCCGCCAATGAGGCGATGAAGCCCGAGGCGATGAACAGGATCATCTTGAGGCGTCGCACATTCACGCCGGAATAGCGTGCCACATCGCGATTGATGCCGATGACGTAAACGAGGCGCCCGAATCCGGAATATTGCAGGATGATGTAGCCGGTGATGGCAAATATGAAGAAGAGGAGCAACGCCAGGGGGAACGGGCCGATGAGCGGTTTCTGGCCGAGATCGTTCAGCCAGGCGGGCAGGACAGAGATCGAACGGTCCTCGACCAATACCCAGACCAACCCACGGTAGGCGATCAGGCCAGCCAATGTCACCACCAGCGAAGGCAAGCCAACCACAGTGATCCAGAATCCGTTGAAGGCACCGCAAATCAAGCCGACGCACAATGCCGCCAGCACGGCGAGTTCGGAGGGCACTCCCAGCTCGAACAGGCGTGCCATGGTGCCGGCGGACAGCCCCATCAGGGAGGCGACCGAGAGGTCGATCTCGCCGTTGATGATAATGAAGGTCATCATCAGGGCGATGATGCTCTTCTCGATGAAGAGGGTGAACAAGTTCACCTGGTTGCTCACGCTGAGATAGGCGGGCACGAGCGAGCTGTTGATGATCAGCACGACGATGAATAGGCCCAGAAGCAGCCCTTCCCACGACTTCAACCAGCCCAGGAAGCGTTGTGGCAGAGGGGTGGCGCTACGAACCATGGACGCTCTCCTCCTGACGTATAGTAGTGGCTACGCTTGGTCTTAGCCGCAATTCGCTGCGTGCCCAAATAGTGCGCAGTCGCTCGACGATGGCTCTGTCGCCGGCTACCGCTAACAGGATCAGCAGCCCCAGCAGGGCATCGCGCCAAAACTCGCTGATAAGGCGCCAGCGGAGCAAGCTCTGGTCCAGCAGGCCGATCATCGAGGCGCCCAGCAGGGTGCCGAAAGCGCTTCCCACACCCCCCATCGTGCTGGTGCCGCCGACCACGACGGCGGCGATGGCTTGCAGTTCTGTGCCCAGCGCCGCAACAACCGTCAGATTGCCGAAGCGTCCCATAAACATGAAGCCTGCCAGGCCAGCCAATGCACCGGACAACACGAAGGCGATGAAGACGATGCGTTGATAAGGAAACCCGGCGATCCGCGCGGCGTCGGGGTTGGAACCGATGGCGTATAATCTGCGTCCGTAGGGCAAATAGGTGAGCATCAGCTGAAAAACGATCACCACCACGAGGGCAATGGCTACGATCAGGCGCAGCTCGAAGTCGCCTATCTGGAACACGTTGACGCGCGAGAATTCCTGCGCCCAGGTGGGCAGGGCGCTCATCTGCACAATTTTATTGCCCGGATATTCCACCACCATCGCGCGATAGATGGCCATCGTGCCCAATGTGACGATGATGGACGGCACGCGGCCGTAGGCCACCAACATGCCGTTGAACGACCCCATCAGAGTGCCGGTCCCTACCGCCAGCAGCAGAGCGGCAAGGGGGGGGATGTCCTTGTAAAAGGAGAGCTGGGTGCCGACGAAGAAGGCGGTGAACCCTACGATGGAGCCAACCGAGAGATCGTAATTGCGCGTCAGGAACACGAGCGTCTCGCCGACGGCGACCACGGTGAGGATCGCGATGCTGGTGGAGAAACGGATGAACGTGCTGGAGCTGTAATACCCTCTAATCTGGGTGCCGAAGAACAGCACCAGCGCTACGATGACGAACACCAAGACCAGCTCGCGGATTTGTTCCGGGCGGATATAGCGTCGCAAGGATGTCATCATCGCTGTGTCTCCGGTAATCGATATTCCTGGCCCATTGCAGCGGCCATGACTTTCTCCTGGGTGGCTTCCTCGCGGGTGAACAACCCCATCTGGCGACCTTCGCGCATCACTAAAATGCGATCGCTCATCGCCATGATCTCCGGCAGGTCGGAGGAGATCAGGATGATGCCCAACCCCTGCGCCGCAAGATCGCTGATCATGTGGTGCACCTCTGCCTTGGTGCGCACATCGATGCCGCGCGTCGGTTCGTCCAGGATGAGCAGCTTGGGCTTGGTGTTGAGCCACTTGCTCAGCACCACCTTCTGCTGGTTGCCGCCGGAGAGCTTGGCCACTTCCACCAGGACGGAGGGAGCACGGATGGAAAGGCGCTGGCGGAATTCTTCGGCATCGGCGTATTCGATCCTGCTTTGGATCAGTCCTAACGCGCCCAGATAGTTCGAAAGGGTGGGCAGCGTGATGTTCGCCGCAATGGAGAGCGGCATGTTCAGCCCGTAGCGCAAACGATCCTCGGTGATGTAGGCGATGCCCATTTGAAGCGCCTGCTGGGGTGATCGAATGTGCACTTCCTTGCCTTCAAAGATGACCTGGCCGGCATCGGCCGGCTCGATCCCGAACAGGGCGAGGCCCACATCGGTGCGGCGCGAACCCACCAGGCCGGCAAAGCCCAGCACTTCGCCACGGTAGACATCGAAGCTGATGTCGCTGAACACATTCTCTTTGCTCAATCCGCGCACCGAGAGGAGCAGCTCGCCGCGTCGCACCGCACTTTTGGCGAAGAACTCTTCAATCCGACGGCCCACCATATCGCGAATGACTTGCTCGATGGTCACCTCGCCCCGCGGGCGCGAGGAGATCAGCTTGCCATCTCGCAGGACACTGACGCGGTCGGCAATGCTCAGCACTTCTTCCAGTCGGTGGCCGATGAACAGGATGGCGACGCCCTGGTCGCGCAGGGTGGACACCAACCGAAACAGCTGGGTTACCTCGTGCGCCGACAGGGAGGAGGTCGGCTCATCCATGATGAGCGTGCACACGTTGAGCGAGATCGCCTTGGCAATCTCCACCGTCTGCTGTGCCGCCAAGGAGAGACCGCGCGCCGGCACGTGCACATCGAGGTTGACCCCCAACCGGGCCAAGATCGCCTCGGCATCCTCGTACATCTTGCGCCAGTTCACCAGCGGGCCGCGATCGCGGTGACTGATAAAGATGTTTTCCGCCACGCTCAGGTCGGGGAAGACCATCGGCTCCTGGTAGATGGCAGCGATGCCCAACGCCTGGGCTTCCTGGGAGTTGCGTACCTGAACGCGCCTCCCGTTCACCCATATCTCGCCATGATCCGGTTGGTACACCCCAGTGGCCACTTTGATGAGCGTGGACTTGCCGGCGCCGTTTTCGCCCACCAGGGCATGGATCTCGCCAGGGTACAGGGTGAGTGAGACATCGTCCAGCGCCTGGGTCATATCAAAGCGCTTGGACACGTGGCGTAGTTCAAGAATAGGTGTGGGCATGTTTCATCTCCCTTATATGCATGCGAGGGTGTGCGGGGAAGGGAGGGGGGAGAGTGACAATGCAGAGCCGCACAGAGGCCTCTCCACTACCCTGGTGAACAAGCCTGTGTAACATAAACCTCATCGTTCCAGCCATCCCCTTTGCGATCCATTGGCAGCTGAGCACCTCACATTGCCTTTTGTGACATCAGCGGCACGCTGGTGGAACTAGGGTCAAGCGTATGCGGATATACACATCTGCCCGCAGGGGCAGAATTATATCACGGATCATATAAATTGTCAAAAGGAGCTGGGCCGCGCATGTAACCGAGCCGCGCACGTAAGTAAGCGGCCCAAACCGCGCCG
>JASFBB010000120.1:0-3362 GCA_036172345.1 Anaerolineae bacterium | reverse complement strand
TCGGTTCGGACTATCTGAGCCGCGACCGTGAGGGAGCGGTATCACGGCCGCTTGCTGACGCGCGCGGCTCGGTTTGGTTCGTCCGAGCCGCGACCGTGAGGGAGCGGTATCACGGCCGCTTGCTGACGCGCGCGGCTCGGTTTGGTTCGTCCGAGCCGCGCACGTACGCCATGTCCTCCCAACAATGAAATGCACCCTTTTTGACAGCTCCAATTTGCTGGATAAGATAAACGCGCCAATTATGAAGGGAGGAATATGTCCGATGGCCAACGCAACAGTACGCTGGATCACCAAAGGGCAATTTCTTGCCGTGGACAGCAGCAAGCATTCCGTGGTACTTTCCACTCAGGATGAGGAAAACGGCATCGGGATGAAGCCCAGTGAGCTGCTCCTCGTGGCGGTGGGGGGCTGCAGCGCGGTGGATGTGGTGAACATCCTGCAGAAGAAGCGCCAACATCTGACTGGGTTAGAAGTACACGTCAGCGGGGAGCAGGACGCCGACCCGCCGTGGACTTTTCGCAAGATCCAAGTGCGCTACATCCTCCGCGGGCGCGACTTGTCTGAAAAGGCGGTGGCAGATGCCATTCGGTTGTCCGAGGAAAAGTATTGCTCGGTGAGCACGACGCTGTCCAAGGCGGTGGACTTCAACACAGAGTATCAGATTATTCAAGAGACTTGAGTGGATCGTGGCAGCGTGCAGGCGAAAGAGGTGCCGTTGAAGGATGGGATGAACGTTTGGGAACCTTCCTATGTGAAGCTTTTGCAAAGTGGCGAGCTGGCGAAGCGCGCTGCTGAAGCATATGAGCACCTAACACAATGTGATGTATGCCCATGGGTGTGCAAGGTGAACCGGCGCGCGGGGGAGATCGGTTTTTGTCGGGTGGGCGAACTGGCCGGCGTTGCCAGCTATGGACCCCATCTCGGTGAGGAAAGTGTGCTGCGCGGCTGGCGTGGATCGGGCACCATCTTTTTCACCGGTTGCAATCTGAAATGCAAATTCTGCCAGAACTACGAGATCAGTCAGCTGGATGAGGGGGCTCCGGTCGAGCCCAAGCGGCTGGCAGCGATCATGCTGGAGCTTCAAGAGATGGGGTGCCACAACATCAATTTTGTCTCACCTAGCCATGTCGTCCCGCAGATTCTGATGGGGGTGCTCATTGCTGCGCAGGCCGGTTTGCGTTTGCCCCTGGTATACAACAGCGGCGGCTACGATTCGCTCACCATGTTGCGCATCCTGGATGGAGTCATCGATATTTATATGCCCGATATGAAATATGCCGATGCCAACATCGCACGTCGCTATTCAGGGGTATCCAATTATCCCCAGATCAACCAGGCGGCCGTGCGTGAGATGCACCGCCAAGTGGGCGATCTAGTGGTAGACGCGAATGGGCTGGCACGGCGCGGTCTGCTGGTGCGCCATTTGATCTTGCCGGAGGATTTGGCCGGCACCGAGCGCATTGTCGAGTTTTTGGCCCGTGAGATCTCCCCCCACACTTACCTGAACCTCATGGATCAATATCGGCCGGCCTATAAAGCGTGTGAATACCCCGAACTGAGCCGCCGCATCACCCGCGCAGAATGGGAACAAGCCGTCTCGTGGGCACGCAAGGCCGGTCTCTATCGCTTGGACGGATTGTGATCGCACGGACGCTGCCTCAAGAGGATAGACGCGGATGAGGGATAACCCTGAGCGTCTCGCTTGGATCATCATGGTGTCGGCATTCGTCACCTTCTGTGCCTTGGTGATTGGCATCCCGTTGGGCGTGCGCTCCTATCTCCTTAATGCAACCCAACCGGAACAGTCTTCCGTCACTTCGGTACAAGGTACCGTACTTGCCCAGCGGCTCGATACCAGCGTATTGCTTCCTGTTTCGGATGGCACGACAATCCAGGTCGGGGAGAACACTCGTGTCAGCACGGATGGCAATGCTCAGGCGATCGTGACGTTCTTCAACGAGAGTCTCCTGACCTTGTATAACAATACCAGCGTGACCATCCACCAGGTCCAATCACCCCGTTTCTCGAGCGGGCAGCAGCCCGATACCATCGTCGTGGAGCTACATTATGGTCGGGTGCGTGCAGCTCCGAGGACCAGAACGATGAGCAATAATGTGCGTGCGTTGCACTTCGAGCTCCAATGCATAGGCGCGCATGCTCTGCTCAGCGAGGGCAGCTATTCGCTGGAAGCAACCGACGAGGAAATGCAGATTACCACACGCGCCGGACTGGCCCGCGTCACCGTCGGAGAGGACGAGCTAGTGCTCGCCCCCGGGGAGCGGGCGATCGTGCCGCACAACCAGCTCCCCGTAGGCCCTTTGCCGGCCGAACGAAACCTGCTGGTGAACGGGGATTTTTCGCAACCCCTGGAGGGGAGCTGGCAGGTGTATCGGGTCGAGCCACCCTCTGGGGTAGTCACTACGACGGCGCGCACGGTGCCCATCGGTGTCCAAACGGCGCTGCAACTGCAAAGCAGCGGACAGGACAACGTGCATAGCGAAATTGGGGTCATCCAGTATATCAACAAAAACATCCAGGACTTTGAATCATTGCGGATCCTGCTCGATGTGCGCGTTAACCTGCAGAGCTTGCCGGGAGGTGGCACGCTTGGCTCCGAGTTCCCTCTGATGGTGCACTTGGCCTATGATGAGGTGGACGGCACCGACCGGGATTGGTACTATGGGTTCTATTACGCACCCGCACCTTCAGACTGGATCCTCTATGACACGCCGTTCAACTCCAGCCGGCGCATTGTGCGCTATGTGTGGTATCCTTTCGAGTCGCCCAACCTGTTGGACAGTTTGAGCACGGCCAAGCCGGTCTACCTCAAGTTCATCCGTCTGTATGGCTCGGGTTGGCTGTACGACGCCTACGTGACCAACGTCACGTTGTTGGCCCAAGAATAGGGATGCAACGTCACCTGCTGGATCATGCCGTTTTTGTCCTTGCCGTGCTGCTTTACCTGGCCACAGCGGTGTGGCAGATCGCGTTGCCCGGTTTGCACTATGATGAGGCGTTCGATGTGCTCCCGGCGATGCAGCTGGTGTTGGGTCAACCGGTGACCACCTTTCGGGATAATGGCATCCGGCTGGGAGGATGGCAGCTGCCGCTGATGACGCAGGACTATATCGGTGCCCTGCACACCTATCTGGCACTGCCCCTTTTTTGGGTCTTGGACCCCAGCGTGGTCAGCGTGCGCCTTACGACCATCATCTTGGGCGTCCTCACGCTCTACCTGGTATATCGCCTGGCGGGTGCGCTGGTCACACCGCTGGCGGGCGGCATCGCGGCGTGGGTGCTGGCGCTCGATCCCACCTTTGTCTTCTGGAGTCGCCAGGGTGTCTTCGTCACCTTGGTGACCG
>JASFBB010000119.1:0-3464 GCA_036172345.1 Anaerolineae bacterium | reverse complement strand
GCCTACCACCCGCAGCAACTCCTGCACGCGTTCCTGGCGTTCTTTGCGCGACGGGTAGATATTGTGCACTTCCAGTGGTTCGCTGATGATGCTGCCCACCGTCATGCGCGGGTTGAGCGAGGCATAAGGATCTTGGAAGATCATCTGCATCTCGCGTCGTTTGCGGCGCAGTGCCTCGCCCCTCAACTGCGTGAGATCCTCGCCCTTGAAATAAACGTGTCCGGCGGTAGGTCGATAGAGCTGCAAAATAGCACGCCCGGCGGTGGACTTCCCACAGCCCGATTCGCCCACAAGTCCCAATGTCTCCCCTTTTTTGACATAGAAGCTAATGTCATCCACCGCTTTGATATCCCCCACGTGGCGTTGGATCACGATGCCACGAGTGATTGGGAAGTACATCTTCAGGCCCTGTACATCGAGCAAGACATTGTTGTTGGCCATACCATCCAATCCCCTCACCAGAGTTATATGCGCGGCCGGCCCGTGGTCACGTCCACCCAACATGCCGCCTTGTGATTTGGAGCTACCGGTTCCAGCGGCGGATTCTCGACCAGGCAATGATCGATGTGATAGCTACAACGCTCATAGAAGGGACACCCCTTGGGCAGCTCGATCAAGTCGGGCGGCAAACCCTCTATCGAGGTCAGACGGCGCCGGCGCGCTTCATCCAGACGTGGCAGAGAACCCAACAGGCCGATTGTATAGGGGTGACGCGGGTCCTTATAGAGCTCCTTCACCGGCGCCTCTTCCACAATATAACCGGCGTACATCACTGCCACACGATTGGCCAATCCGGCTACCACGCCCAGGTCATGCGTGATCCAGATGATAGCCATGCCGATCTCGTCGCGCAATTTCTTCACCAGGTCCACAATCTGTGCCTGGATAGTCACGTCCAGCGCGGTGGTCGGTTCATCGGCAATGAGCAGCTGCGGGTTGCAGCTGAGCGCCATAGCGATCATAACGCGCTGGCGCATGCCTCCGCTGAACTGATGCGGATAGTCGTCCACACGTGCTGCAGCCATAGGAATGCCCACCATCTCCAACAACTCGATCGTGCGGCGACGCGCTTCACGCTTGCTCATACCCAAGTGCAGCTCCAACGCTTCGCTGACTTGACGCCCGATGGTGAGCACAGGATTAAGCGAGGTCATAGGATCCTGGAAGATCATGGCAATCTTATTGCCACGCACGGAGCGCATTTCCTCGTCGCTGATGCGCATTAGGTCGCGTCCTTGGAAGAGCACCTGTCCACTCACGATCTTGCCAGGGGGCATCGGGATCAAGCGCATGAGTGAGAGCACGCCCACGCTTTTACCGCAGCCGCTTTCCCCCACGATGCCCAATGTCTCACTCTCATCCAGATGGTAAGAGATACCATTCACCGCATGGACCACGCCATCTTGGGTGAAAAAATGAGTTCGCAGATCCTTCACCTCAAGCAACATCGATCAATTATCCCCCTGTGTGTAAGACGGAAAATCAAACACATCCGCGCATGCCGCACATTTCCAAGCGCGTAGCGCGGGACATAGAAATAAATCAAGGAACACCCCGAGCGCGACATGAGCCGCCACGTCGGGAATAAGACAAATGTGACAATTCCGTTCGGCGCAATGGTGCCCGTGTTCAGCGCTCCAGACGGTAGTACTGGAATTTGGGCGCCACCATCGGCGGCAGCCAGGCACTCTTCACATACGGTTTGACCAACCAGTATTGCACATCGAAAAAGAGCGGCACCCACGGTGCATCGTTGACCACTATCTGTTCCACGCGACGGTACAGCGACTCGCGCACCTGAGGATTTCGTTCCACTGCCGCCTGATCCAGCAGTTGGTCTACTTCTGGATTGCAATAGAAACTGTGATTCTGCTGGCTATTGCAGCGGAACAACACGTCCAAAAAGTTGTGCGGGTCAGGGTAATCGGCAATCCAGCCCGCCTCGCCACCCCACATCTGGTTGGTGTTGTTGGGATCGTTCAGATCGCGCAAATAAGTTGCCCAATCGGTCTGCTGCACCTGAAGTTCAACTCCCAAGTTCTCCCGATATGAAGCGACAATTGCCTCGATGAGACGTCCGGTCGCGCCCCCCGCACCCAATACATGAAACGTGATATCGGGGAACTCGGTAACATCCCCATACTTCGATTCGGCGATCAGCTGTTGTGCCTTCTCCAGATCAAAGCGCAATGGCTTGAGCTCCGGGTTACTATAATGAGGCATTGAGGGTGGAATGATTCCCCAGGCTACCTGCCTGGTCTTCTTGTAAACTAGGTTGATAATGCGCTCGCGGTCCAATGCATAGTTGAACGCCTGTCGAACCTTTACGTCATCGAAGGGTGGCTGACGTGTGTTCATCTCAATATAATAAACGCCCAAGCTCTCCACTGGCTGCGACTCGCGGTTGAGCGGGTTCAATGGGTCGGAGACGCGCTCGATGTCATTCAGGCCGACTGGGGTTATGTCCAGATCACCCTGCTCATACATCACCATCGCGGAGCCGCCGGCCAGGACGAACTCAACACGTTCTAAGAGCGGCTTGGGTTCGCGATAGTACCGCTC
Organism: Anaerolineae bacterium; assembly: GCA_036172345.1. Taxonomy (GTDB): domain Bacteria; phylum Chloroflexota; class Anaerolineae; order 4572-78; family NAK82; genus NAK82. Next base: position 902 of record JASFBB010000119.1, on the reverse strand, counting down.
GTTGCGTTCCAGGACGACGCGCTCACCTGGCCTGAATTCGGCCAGCTTGAAAGGTCCGGTGCCATTGGGTGAGGCGGTCCAGGTACGGCCACCGCCTTCGACGTTCTCCCGATCCAAGACAAAAGCAGCCGGGAAGCTCATTTTCGACAGGAAATACACGCGCGGCTGATCGATGGTGATGCGCAATGTGAAGTCATCCAGCACTTCCACCCCCTTCACTTGTTCGGCCTGACCGCGCAACTTGTCCCGGCAGCCGAGGATATCGCCCAGGTAAGTGTCTGCTGTGATCGATCGCGTCTGAGAGTCGCAGGCACGCTCAAACGACCACTTGAAATCTTGCGCACGCACCGGCTTGCCATCGTGGAAGGTAGCGTCCTTACGCAGGAAAAAGGTATACCCTGTGCCCGATGCATCCATCTCCCAACGTTCCGCTAAGTCGGGCACCAGGTTCAAGTCACGGTCAAACGTCACCAAACCGCTAAAGATCTCCACGATATATTCAGCTGAAGTGGAATCACCACTTAACTGGGGGTCCAGAGTAGGAGGATCGCCGCCAGGTAGACGCAGCACCAGTTTGCCCAAAGGGAGGCGAGGAATACCACCACTCTTATCACCGGGCGCCAGGGGGGTGAGAGCGCGTTCAAACAGCTGGGTGAGAGTTGCGTCGGATGCCAGCTGCTGCACCAGGGACTGCCCACCCAATACCACCACGACACAAAGACCGACCAGACAGATCAAGGCCGCCACAATGACCACAGGCACCCAACGCTTGGATTGTGACATAGACTATGTTTCCTCAAGTATACAAAATTATGAACAGCCCAATAAACATGTCAAGGTTAAAAATATTCTAGGTACAAAATCCCTAAAAGTCAAGGTCTGCGTTCCCCTAAGGGCAAAGT
>JASFBB010000118.1:0-23181 GCA_036172345.1 Anaerolineae bacterium | reverse complement strand
ATATCGAGGTAGCGCCGTGGAGCACCAAGGGCACCGGCACCGCTTGACGCAGCTCTGCTAGTCGCGCCAAGTTGAGGCGCATCTGGCTGCGACCATGTGTGTGCACCTGTCCGACGTTCACTGCCAGGGCATCTACACCGGTACGTTCAACAAAAGCGCGCGCCGTGTGTGGATCATCCAGTGGTACAACATCGCCGATCCCTGGCTCACCATGGATGCCCGGCAGGGCGTTCATTTCAGCTTCCACAGCCACGCCACGTGCATGAGCCTTCTCAACCACACGGGCGACCGTGTTAATCAGCTCTTCCACGCCCATCTTTTCGTCTGCAAACATCACCAGATTGAATCCCAAATCGATGGATTCCACTACCCAGTCCAGCTCGGGAGATTCGTTGAACAGCAGACAGCAGGGCACAGTGAGATGGCGACACACGGCGAGCCCCATAGCGGCATAGACATTAAGTGGCTCTCGTACCTGCCGCCGGGGATGAGGTAGATAAAGACCGCTGAAACCCAAAATGACCGGCGAGCGCGTCGCCTCGGCGGCATCCGCGGTTGCCAGCAGGGATTCCAGGTTCCAGCTTTCAAAGTAGCCGACCGCATACCCGCCTTCCTCGGCGGCTTTCATCAGCTCACTGAACGGCACAAGCGCCACGCTAGGACCCCTATCGTCCTGTCATACAATTAATTATAGCCGCTACGCGAGATAATAGCAAATCTACACCTTGACCATTTGTGCACTGGATCCCTTGATATGGATGAAGCCCGTATGCTCCCAAGAAGGATGGATCGGCTATCTCAGAATCTCAGAGCACTGATGAAGTGCATGATATATTAACATTATAACTTATTCGCATGCAAAAGTCAACCCATCAGATGAAAAATGCTGCTTGGATCCGTTTATGCCAACGCCTCGCCACACGCCTCGCGGTAGCCACATACAAGGCAACGACGCGTTTCGCCGTGATCACGATGCACTTCTGCCTGATTTATCCAATCAGCGTGCATAGCATCCAGGGTATCCAACAGCATATCCCGCAGCTCAGAAGTGTACGGCACTTGAAACGTCCGATCGGGGTACTTGATAAAACCATACGGAGGAGGCCGGCCTTCCATTTCCTCCACCAGCAGGCAATATGCTGCTAGCTGCATCACATGGGAGAGATGAGGATGCAAAGGTGTCTTGCTCGACTTAACCTCCACCGGAATGATACCGGCACGTGTGGCGAGCAGGTAATCCGGTTGGCCTACCAGCTGGAATGTTTTCGAAAACAAGGTTTTGCTCGGTTTTCCCAGGCTCTCCACATCGGCAGCCACGATGCGCCCTGCTGGCAGATAGGCAGCCCGTCTGCTGCGGGCGTATCTGAGCATCAACCCGCCGCCGCACAACAGGGACAGCACCACCAGACTCCCTAACAGCTGCCACCAGTTAAGGTCGTGCATCGTGGCATACGGTCAATCTTATGGTGCCATATTGGCCGGCTTGATCACCCCATGATAGGGGGTGATCTCAATGGGCACCCCCACCGGATTCCAGGCAGCCAGCCACTGGGCATCCTCCGGCGCGATGCGCACACAACCCTTGGAAGCAGGCTCCACCCCCAATGCTTCGGGACGGTCGTAGATTTTTTCATCGCCGTTGGGCACGTAGGGCACACTGTGGATCAAGATCGACCCGGTGGCGCCCGGAAAGAGATACCAGATGTAGTCTGCCCACAGGTCGCTGTTGCGAAACCTCGCTTTGCCCCAGAACGGCCCCACCACCCCGCGCCAAGCCGGTGTAAAGGAGTTTTCGTACGGGGCACCTGTGCTGACGGGGATAATGCGGATGATGCGGCCGTTCTCGTACACGGTCATCACCTGCCTATCCTGGTCCACCACTAGATAACGCCCTTCTGGAGGTGGTGTCAATGTCAACGTTGTGTTCAGAGGCAGCCCAGACGGTATATCAGCATCCCTAGACCCAGTATGGGTGGCCTGCGACGATGGAGTGGGCGTGCTTGTCGCGGCAACACGCCGCGTAGCCGTGGCTGTCGGCCCTCGAGTAACCGTTACAATCAGGGGCGAGACAGACGTGGGCGAAGGTCGCGCGATCGATGTCTTCGGTGAAGGAGATTGAACATCTTCTCCAGGCGATTTCACTTCGACGATCCCGGACGGTTGGGCGATCGCACCACCTCGTCTCAGTAGTCCCCATAGGAGTCCGCTTTGGATGCCAAATCCCCACACGCTGAATGTCACCAGCGCCAGACAGGCGACGATGGCACGGCGTCTCCATTTCATCGTGTTACGGTCCCACATGAGCCCAGGATAAGCAAGGCGCCTACTATCAAACCCAATCCCAATAGAGCATAGGAGATCTTTTCCCAGCGTTGTGCTGTGCTGACCGAACGGCCAAGGCGTTGATGGAACCGGATTCCGGCCGTCAATACAGCCTGATCATCAGGACGATATCCGAGCACCTGCGCGAGCCACCAAGCTCGCCGACAGAACATATAATGGCCCACCTCGCTGGCTCGCAATATCAAGTCGTCGTCGTACGGGGTTGGCATCGTACCCTCGAGTTTGCCACGCTGATTATGAGGTCGGCGAGAGTGGCTACACCTCACAATGCTTCTGATCCCAACGTTTCGGGTACACTATTGGCAACTTCTCGAGGGCTGCCTAGTCCGCTGCGCGTACTGAATTCACGCAATGCCGCCTTCATCTCTTCCTGGCGCACAGCAGTGGTAAGGTCGCCGCGCGTGCGCTCAAGCACGGCGCGCACTGCATCGGTGTTACGTCGCAACCCCCCGGTAATAGCCTCCGAAAAGTCCACTGTGATCAGCAATGTATAGACTTCGTCCATAATGCCCAGGAGACGCTCGCCAGTGGCTACGTCGTCTTGGCGCAACCGATCCAGCACACAGCGACGCAGTTCACCCATTGCTTCAGCCAGACCGTTCAGATAGGCAGGTGCCTCGACCCCCAGCGCTTGGGGCGTGGGCACCTCTTGACCGGTGATCAAGGCATACGTCAGATGTGCTTCGCTCAGCTCTTTCAACGCGTCTTGGGTATAACCGGCGTAATAGAGATCCGGGTGCTCGGCGATCTCGCTTGTCATCTCGGCTGCTGCCGCCCGTGCCGCCTGGAGCAGCTGCTCTGCTTCTGGCGTATCGCCACGATGGACAGCGCGAATGGCGTTCGCACAATAACGCGTCAGCTGGCGGGCGCGGTGCAACGTCTCATCCCGCAGCCGCTCTTTGATCTCAAGTTCATTGCGAATGGCTTCCACGATGGTATGTAGGTGGCTCATTATGTTTCAAAAGGTAGATCACCCGCTTCGATGGAGGAGATAGACTCAGCCTCGTCAATGGGCGGTTCGACCGCTTCACCCCGGCTCCCCAAGAACTTTGCTGTTTCTACTGTGACCTCATAGCTCGCGCGTGCCTGGCCATCCTGACCAACCCAGACACGCGGCCCCCCCGTGTTCTTGTCCGGGGTCAACCGGCCCTCGATGTAGACCTGTCGCCCCTTGGAGAGATACTGGTTGATTGTCTCTGCCAAGCGGCGCCAGGCGGTACAGCGGAACCACACCGTCTCCTCACCGGGCGAGCCATCTTGGTTGGTCCACCGGCGATTCGCGGCGACACTGAAGGTGACCACGGGCTCCCCGGAAGGGGTGTAGCGTAATTCCGGATCATTGCCCAAGTTTCCTATGATGATCAACTTGTGGTACATAAGAGCTAAGCCCCCTTTCGAGCAGGAAACACCCTCACGTTCGTTTAAAAGCATAATACTTCACCCTGTGAGATGTGTCAATCCATCACCAGACGTTCGATCACGGAGGTTTGACAAGCATTGCCGGTGGTAGTATAATGTATTTAGTCAGGTGAAAGATAGCTTGCGAGTGAAATGCAAGCGATGGTTTGTCTCAAAGTGGGTCAGAAGCAGGTTTAGCGCAAATTCTTGCGCTGTAGTGGCTTATAGGGTGGCATGTCCTCGTAGCTCAGGGGATAGAGCGCAGCGCTGCGGACGCTGAGGTCGCAGGTTCGAATCCTGTCGAGGACGCCTGACCTGCTTGAAGAGGCATAGCGGCGGTTGCCTGTTTAACAATATAAGATGAATAGATGCCATCAGCTCGCGGGGATGGTCCGTCGCTGCCCGCGGTTGGCGGGTAGAGGAACTTCCCGACTCCCAGCTTGTCCTCAAGACAAGCGAGGTTGCCTCACGAAACAGCAAGTGAGGGCGCACGATGGTAACATTGTGCGACTACAACCGCAACAGAGAGCAGTCCCGCCCCGGTGGTCTCCCTGTTTGAGGGCTGCCGTGTGGTAAGGGGTGAAACGGTGGGGTAAGAGCCCACCAGCGGCGCGCGGTAACGCGGCCGGCTGGGCGAGCGTACAACTGGGAGCAAGGTGAGTGGGCCGGGCACTGCGTGTTCGGTCTCACCGCAGCGACGCCGGCTCAGTCGGGTAACGCCCGCTATGCTAGGCGTAGCCAGTCCGGTCGCTTCGGGCTGAGACAGATGACGGACATAAACAGAATCGGGGGTACGATCCCTGCTGGCTGATGGACATATATGGCGCTGTCGCCATAAAGTAGGGGCGTAGCTCAATTGGCAGAGCAACGGTCTCCAAAACCGTAGGCTGTCGGTTCGATTCCGGCCGCCCCTGTTATTCGCGGGCGTGGTTCAGTGGTAGAACGTCTCCTTGCCAAGGAGAAGGTCGTGGGTTCGAATCCCATCGCCCGCTTTTTGCTTTTCAATAAATTGAACCCTCCACAAAACAGAGAGCTCACCAGGAGATGCACTCTGGTGAACGGCGGTTGGTTTCCGATCCCCCAAAACGCTTTGCACACATGGCTCTTTTGCGGTACACTTTGCTCCATCTCACAGGTTGTGGTAGAGCAAAAGGACCTCTATGCGAGTGGTGGCGCTTCTGATGGCCGGTGGTGCCGGCACACGCCTCTTAGTGCTATGTGAATACCGAGCCAAGCCGGCTATGCCTTTTGCCGGTAAGTTCCACATCATCGATTTCACCCTTTCCAATTGCGTCAACTCCGGTATCTATGACATCGCCGTGCTCACCCAGTATCAGCCGCACTCGCTCAATGAACACATCGGCATCGGCAAACCATGGGATCTCGATCGGCATCGCGGCGGAATCCAATTGCGCCAACCCTACTTGGGACGCCAGGCTGGTGACTGGTACAAGGGCACTGCCGACGCGGTCTATCGCAATCTGGACTTCGTGCTGGAGAAGCGTGCCGACACCGTGTTAATCCTCTCCGGTGATCACGTCTACAAGATGGATTATCGCCCCATGCTGGCGTTCCACGAACAGCGGCACGCTGATTTGACCGTTGCCGTTCGCACCGTGCCGCTGGAGGAGACGCACCGTTTCGGCATTGTGACGGTGAACGAGGAGATGCAGGTCGTCGAGTTCACCGAAAAACCGCCCCACCGGGACAAAGGCACACTGGCGTCGATGGGCATCTATGTTTTCAACACGGATGTGCTGGTGCGCAGCCTGGAAACGCTCCATGCGGAGATTCCAGACTTGGACTTTGGCAACCATGTGATTCCGTGGTTAGTGCAGGAAGCGCGCGTCTACGCCTATCATTTCGAGGGCTATTGGGTGGATGTGGGCACTATCCATGCCTATTGGGAGACGAATTTGCAAATGGCGCAGCCGGTACCCCCGTTGAACTTGTATGACCAGGACTGGGTCATCCACACGCGTGACCAAGAGCGACCGGCCAGCAAGGTCGGTCCGCAAGGGCACGTGGTGACCAGCCTCATCTCCAATGGGTGTATTGTGCGAGGAAAGGTGGAGGATTCGGTGCTTTCGCCAGGGGTCTATGTCTCGCCGGGCGCTGTTGTCAAGCGTTCAGTGATCTTCAACGATACCTGGATCGGTCCGGGGGCGATGGTGGATATGTGCATTTTGGACAGCCACGTGGTGGTGGGGGCAGGTGCCACCTTGGGGTATGGCGACGACAATATGCCCAATATCACCCAGCCGGATTGGCTTAACACGGGCATCACTGTAGTGGGCGAACGGGCGCGCATTCCCGCCGGTGCTCGCTTGGGTCGCAACGTGATGGTTCACCCTGGACGCAGCGAGGAGGACTTTGTGCAGCTGGAGGTTCCCAGCGGCACAACGATATAAGCGCCATCGGGAGCGCTTTCTTTAGCTTTCCAGCATGGGCTGCTCTGTGCAGGCGCCGCTTGTCAGCTCTTTCAGGATGATGTCATATTGGGTTTGGTGAGAGCAAAATGTCAGGCGAAATCAAGTTAAAGGGTGAAGCAGCGCGTCGCGCTGCACGTCGGTTAGCAGTATTGGATACGGACACTAAGAACCGCGCATTGCAGGGCATTGCCGAACAGCTTGTCGCGCGCCAGGAGGCCATTTTGGAGGCGAACGCACGCGATGTGGAGGCCGGCCATGCGACTGGCCTGAGCGAGGCGATGATCGATCGCCTGCTCATCACACCGCAGCGCCTAGAGGCGATTGCCCATGATATACTCGCTGTAGTGGCACTGCCCGACCCAGTGGGCGAGGTGTTCGACGGAACGACACTGCCCAACGGCTTGCAGGTCGCCAAGCGCCGCGTGCCAATCGGTGTGATCGGCGTCATTTACGAATCGCGCCCCAATGTCACGGTGGACGTGTCGGCCTTATGCCTGAAGTCGGGCAATGCGGTGATCCTGCGCGGTGGTAAAGAAGCTGCGCGCACTAATGCCGCGCTCACCCATGCCATCGTCGAAGCGTGCCGCGCTTGCGGGATCCCCGATGGAGCGGTGCAGATCATTGAATCGCAGGATCGGGCACTGGTGCTGGAGATGTTGCGGGCGCACCAATATATTGATATGATTATACCCCGCGGTGGAGCAGGCCTTCACGAGTTCGCCCGTCAAAATGCGACCATTCCGGTGATTACCGGCGGGGTGGGAATCTGTCACATCTATGTGGACAAGACCGCCGAGTTGAGCAAAGCGTTGCCCATTATTTACAATGCCAAGACACAACGGCCAACTGTATGCAATGCACTGGACACGCTGCTCGTCCACCAGGATGTTGCGGCCACGTTTCTGCCTCAGGTTGCCGATATGCTGGCTGCAGCAAAAGTGGAATTGCGCTGTGAGCCACGCGCGCTGGCTGTGCTAGAAGGCCATCCGGCAGTGCGCCCGGCTACCCCGGCTGATTTTGATACCGAGTTTCTCTCTCTCGTGCTGGCGGTCAAAGTGGTGGATGGATTGGATGATGCACTGGAGCACATTCACATCCATAGCACCCACCACTCCGATGCTATCCTCACCGAGGATTACAGTGCTGCTATGCGATTCGTCAACGAGGTGGACTCAGCCGCGGTATATGTAAACGCCAGCACGCGTTTCACCGACGGCGGCCAGCTGGGCTTGGGGGCAGAGGTGGCGATCAGCACCCAGCGGTTGCATGCACGCGGGCCGATGGGGCTGCGCGAGCTCACCACGTACAAATGGGTTATTTTTGGCAGCGGCCAAGTGCGCACGTAGCTTTGCGCATATCAATCGAAGATTTAGTATGCAAGGGACGCAGAGAGTATCTCACAATCTCTGCGTTCATTATACTTCTGTACTCTCCAAGAAGTGATGAGACATTCTGAGTAGAGAGGTGCAACGTGCCCCTTAAATCGCATACCTGTGGTGAATTGCGTAACGAGCATGTCGGTCAGACAGTCACTCTGGCGGGTTGGGTACATCGCCGTCGCGATCACGGCAAGCTGATTTTCATTGATTTGCGCGATCGGTGGGGGATCACCCAGGTGGTGTTCAACCCGGATACCTCAGTCGAGGCACACGCGGTTGCCGAAGCCTTGCGGTTGGAATATGTCGTCCAGGTCAAGGGACAGGTCTGCCGACGGCCACCAGGGATGGAAAACCCCGATCTGCCAACTGGCGAAGTTGAGGTGGCGGCACAAGAGCTCACCGTGCTCAACACGGCTAAGACACCCCCGTTCTACATCAACGAAGATGCACCGGTGGATGAGGCATTGCGCTTGCGTTATCGCTACCTGGATCTGCGTCGCCAGCGGATGCAGCGCAATATCATCCTGCGCCATCGTGTCGTGAAATTCATCCGTGATTTTCTATGCGATAAGGGTTTTATCGAGATCGAGACCCCGATTCTGTTCAAAAGCACACCCGAGGGGGCGCGGGACTACTTAGTGCCCAGCCGTTTGCATCCCGGCAAGTTTTATGCCCTGCCACAAAGCCCACAGCAGCTGAAACAGCTGCTCATGGTGGCCGGCTTTGAACGTTATTTCCAGATCGCCCGCTGCTTCCGAGATGAAGATCAACGTGGTGATCGTCAACCGGAATTCACCCAGCTGGATATCGAGATGAGCTTTGTCGACCGCGAAGATGTTATGGACGTGGTCGAACGCCTCTACACCGCTGTGATCGAGCAGGTGAGTGATTGCCAGCTACTTTTCAAACCTTTCCCGCGCCTGAGCTATGCCGAAGCAATACGCCGCTTCGGCACAGATAGTCCCGACCTGCGTTTCGGTATGGAGCTAGTGGAGATATCCGACCTGGTGGCTGGGTGTGATTTCCGCGTCTTCTCCGAGGCGCTTGCCGTTGGGGGCATCGTCAAAGGGCTAAAGGTGCCGGGTGGAGCCAGCTATAGCCGCAAACAGGTGGATGAGCTGGCTGAGTTTGTGCGCACGTTCGGCGCGCAAGGGCTGGTGACGTTGATGTTGGACGAGCACGGTCAGGTGCGTTCGCCCGTCGCTAAGTTCCTGAGCGAAGAAACACTACGAAACATTGTCCAGCGTATGGAGGCACAGCCGGGCGACCTGATGGCCTTCGTGGCCGATCGGCCCGACATTGCCAATGAAGCGCTTGCCCGACTGCGTGTGATGCTGGGTGACAAGTTGGGATGGCGGGATAACAAGGTGCTGGCGCTTTGCTGGATTGTGGACTTTCCTTTCTTGGTGTGGAATGAGCAGGAGCAGCGTTGGGATCCCAGCCATCATCCCTTCACGGCACCTATGGATGAGGATCTACCCCTGTTGGATACCGATCCAGGAAAGGCGCGCGGCAAACAGTACGACCTGGTGTGCAATGGCTATGAGATCGCCGGTGGCAGCATCCGAATCCATCGGCGTGAGATCCAAGAGAAGGTGTTCCGCTTGATCGGACTTTCGATGGAGGAAGCTAAAGCGCAGTTCGGACACCTGCTCGAAGCGTTTGAATATGGCACGCCCCCTCATGGTGGCATTGCTCCTGGCATTGACCGCTTTGTGATGTTGCTGGCGGGCGAGCCCAATATCCGCGAGGTGATCGCCTTCCCCAAGTCGCAGAGCGCCATGGATCTGATGGCCGGGGCGCCGGCACCCGTCTCGACTGAGCAGCTGAGAGAGCTGCATCTTAAGTTGGACTACGAATGATGCGCTGCGGTGAAGGCAAGGAAACCGATGAGATAGCTCCCTTCCCTGCTGTCAAAGAGGATTTCTTGATAGTGATGTGGATCGTGGTGACTTTTGTCACAGAGGGATCTATACCAAATCACTAAACTAAAGAGTGGTACATACCCCTTTCAGATATTGACACGATCCAGTAGGGAGAAAAGATATGTCCACTCAGAGCCTTTCGACAGAAAAATCCAAATCGCTTTCTCCGTGGTGGCGGCAAGGGGTCATTCTAGTCCTGATCATAGGATTTAGTGTGTTGATCTGGTTGACTGTCAGGGCGCATTATGATGCTCCGCCCATTCCGGAGAAGGTTATAGGACCAACTGGTGAGGTGCTCTTCACTCAGGAGGATATCCTAGCTGGACAACAGGTATTTCTGAAATACGCATTGATGGAAAATGGCACCATTTGGGGACACGGGGGCTATCTGGGACCTGACTTCTCAGCCGAGTACTTGCATGCCCTTAGCGAAGACGCTGACCGGCTGGTCGCCCATGAGATGTATGGGCGTTCTTGGGAGGAGTTGACACCGGGCGAGCAAAGCGCCGTCAGGGTCCATGTACAACAGTCACTGAAGAAAAATCGTTACGACCCCCAAACGCGCGTGTTGCACTTTACCCAGGCTGAGGTGACATCTTTTGAACGCCAGGTCGCCAAATGGGGAGTTCACTTTTCCAACCCAACCACGAGTGGAGGGCTGCCTGCGCGCTATATTAGTGATCCCCAGGAGCTTCGCTCGTTGACTGCCTTCTTTGCCTGGACAGCTTAGGCCTCGGTGGCGCCTCGACTGGACAAGCCATATTCCTACACGAACAATTTCCCGTATGATCCGGCAGTGGGCAATACACCGCCCGGTGCAGCGATTCTCTGGAGCGCACTGAGCCTGATAGCTCTATTGGGGGGCACTGCGGCTGTGCTGTTCATCTTTGGCCGTTTCGATTTTCTGGGCTGGGGACGTAGGGGCGAACACATACATTCCAGAGTGATCCCAAGTAGCTCCATCACGGATAGCCAGAAGGGACTCATCAAGTATTTTGGCATTGCGAGTGTGCTCTTCCTGCTCCAGGTACTGGTAGGTGCTGCCGTGGCACATTATCGGGCTGACCCGGCCAGTTTCTTCGGCATAGACCTTTCAGCGATTTTCCCCAGCAACATATTGCGCACCTGGCACTTGCAACTAATGGTCTTTTGGGTTGCCACATCTTATGTCGCAGGTGGACTCTTCTTGGCACCTGCTCTTGGTGGTCGGGAACCACGTGGACAGAGCTTGGGGGTTAACCTGCTCTTCGCGGCGCTCGTGATAGTGGTTCTGGGCAGTCTGTTGGGCGAGATTCTGGGCATTAATCAGCTATTAGCTCAGGCATGGTTTTGGCTGGGACATCAGGGTTGGGAATACCTCGACCTTGGCCGTGTATGGCAGTACTTGCTGGTAATCGGCTTGGCACTTTGGGTGATTATGGTATTCAGGGGCATTGCCCCCGCGCGGCGCGATCCTGAGCGATGTGAAATTAGCTCGCTCTTTCTCTATGCAGCCATCGCCATACCTTTATTCTATCTGCCGGCGTTGTTCTTCAACAGCACGAGTCACTACTCGGTAGTGGATACCTGGCGCTTTTGGATCATCCACTTATGGGTGGAAGGATTCTTCGAACTATTTGTCACTGTGATGGTTGCGGTTATCTTCTTCCAACTGGGTTTGGTGTCACGCCAAACAGCCACGCGGGTTGTCTATTTGGATGCCATACTGTATTTGGGGAGTGGTGTCATCGGCACCGCACATCACTGGTACTGGACAGGGCAGAGCATTGTCACACTTGCGCTAGCGGCAACTTTCTCGGCGCTTGAGGTGGTGCCGTTGACATTGTTGACCCTGGATGCGTGGGACTTCGTTCGTATCACCAGTGGAACATGTGAGGTGTGTGGTGAGGCCGTATCCGTGCGACATAGGTGGACCTTCCTCTACCTCGTAGCGGTGGGCTTCTGGAATTTCGTCGGCGCTGGAGTGTTTGGCTTCTTGATCAACCTGCCCATAATAAGCTATTATGAGGTCGGTACCCTGCTGACACCTAATCATGGCCATGCCGCGTTTATGGGTGTCTTCGGCATGTTGGCAGTAGCCCTGTTAGTGTTTGCGCTCCGCGAGGCTTCCTCTGACTCGCAATGGAAGCGCTTAGAGCGATACGTTCGTCTGTCATTTTGGGGGCTGAATGTGGGCTTGGCATTGATGGTGGCCACGAATCTCTTTCCAGGCGGTGTCTTACAATTGTTGGATGTGCTCAACAATGGTTACTGGCACGCGCGCGGGCCGGAATTTCTGACTCAGGACTTTATGCGCACGATTGAGTGGCTTCGTATTCCTGGCGACCTTGTCTTTATCGCGCTGGGCGTCTTGCCCTTAGTCCTCGCGATGGGAATGGCCTATCGCACGTTGAGATGGTCTCCGGCCTCATAAGTTTCCAGCCTTATATAGAGAGACAGGGTGATCAAAGTAAAGCGCGTCTACGAGCCACCTCTTGCTGATGACGGGGACCGTTGGTTGGTAGATCGTCTGTGGCCGCGTGGGCTTAAGCGAGACACGCTACGCCTGGCGGGTTGGGCGAAGGAGGCTGCGCCCAGTCATATGTTACGGCGCTGGTTCGCCCACGACCCAGCGAAATGGGAGGAATTTCAGCGCCGCTATTTCGCCGAACTGGATGCCAATCCTGGGGCATGGCAACTTATCCTGGAAGCGGCCAGAATCGGAGATGTAACACTTCTTTATGCAGCCCAGGATACAGTGCATAATAATGCTATGGTATTAAAAGACTACCTGGAAAGACACTTGCGCGGCGAGTAGAGGCCAATCCCGCATTTTCTCAGGCGGATAGTTGTGTCGTGTGGTAGGATGTGCCATGTCCTTCGGCAGTGGAAACTGGTACCGCAGGACATAGTTTTTTACGTGGCGTCTCGGAGTTGGGTTTGGCGATATGGAGTGGATAGCATTATAATGCTGCTACGCGGTATATCTCTAATCGATGCGGTGCATTGCGTTCCGCTGTAGCTATAGGCTGCGGCAAAGGCTGAACTTCGCTTTGGGGTTGCATCGCTTTGATCACATCCAGGGAGGTTTACATCACAATGCCAGAGGTATCTAACCCGTTTGAGATTGCCCAGCGTCAGCTCGACGAGGCGGCCGAGCTGTTGGGTCTGGATGAGGCGACCCATCAGCTGTTGCGTTGGCCGCGCCGCGAGGTGAAGGTTACCATTCCGGTGCGTATGGATGATGGTGACGTGCGCATCTTCCACGGCTATCGTGTGCAGTACAACGACGCTCGCGGACCGACGAAAGGGGGTCTGCGCTGGCACCCGGATGAGACGCTGGACACGGTGCGTGCGTTGGCGGCGTGGATGACTTGGAAAACAGCGGTGATGGACATCCCCCTGGGCGGCGGCAAAGGGGGCATCACCTGCAATCCGAAGGAGCTCTCGATCACCGAACGCGAGCGGTTGGCGCGCGGCTATGTACGTGCCTTGTATCGCTTAATCGATGAGGATACAGATGTGATGGCGCCCGATGTGTACACGGACGCCCAGGTGATGGCTTGGATGATGGACGAGTACAGTATTTTGCGCGGTCACAATGTACCGGGCATTATCACCGGCAAGCCGCTGGCGTTGGGTGGCTCAGCAGGACGTCCTGACGCTGCCGCGCGTGGGGGTGTATATGCCGTGCGTGAGGCGGGTCATGTGCTCGGGATGGATCTCAGAGGAGCCACGGCTGCGATCCAGGGATATGGCCATGTGGGGCGCTCGCTCCATCAGTTGGCCGAAGAACTGTTGGGGCTGAAGGTGGTGGCCCTCTCGGATTCGAAAGGTGGAGTGTATCGGGCCGAGGGTATTCCCTACAGCGAGGGAAGTGCCTGGAAGCGCAAGACTGGCAGCGTGGTCGAGATGCCCTTCACCCAGCCGATCAGCAACGCTCAGCTGCTGGAGCTGGATGTGACCGTGCTATTCCCTGCCGCGCTGGAAAATTCCATCACCGCTTCCAATGCCGGCAATATAAGGGCGCGCATCGTCGCCGAGCTGGCCAACGGGCCAACCACTCCCGAAGCTGACCTTATTTTGCACCAGAACGGCGTTTATGTGATCCCCGATGTGCTATGCAATGCAGGCGGGGTGACGGTGAGCTATTTCGAACAGGTGCAAAATGCCTATAACTTCTATTGGGAACCCGAAGAAGTATATCAGCGCCTGGATGCGCGGATGAGCGCAGCATTCCAGATGGTGCATCAGGTGGCAAGCAAGCGCAATATCCATAACCGCCTGGCTGCCTATTTGGTGGCAGTGCAGCGCGTGGCTGAGGCGTGCAAGCTGCGCGGTTGGGTGTGATCATTCGGTGATGAAAGTCGCTTCAAAGCGGCGATGTGAGCTCGAGGTGCATCTATGGAACAAGTTACAAAGGTTGCGACGAAGGATGCGACGGCGGAGGTGACGGGGGATTTGTGGAGCACTGTGCTGACCCAGCTGGATGAGGTCGCCGAACGGCTGGAGCTCGATCCAGGCATCCACGCGATGCTGCGCCAGCCAGAGCGCGAGTTGACCGTCGCAGTGCCTGTGATGATGGATGATGGACATATTGAAGTGTTCACAGGTTATCGAGTGCAACACTCCAGCGCGCGCGGGCCGTGCAAGGGGGGCATACGTTATCATCCAGAGGTCAACTTAAACGAGGCGCGTGCACTGGCCGCGCTGATGACATGGAAATGTGCTGTGGTGAACGTCCCATTTGGTGGTGCTAAAGGGGGCGTTACCTGTAATCCACGCCAAATGTCGGAGGCAGAGATCTGCCGTCTGACGCGCCGTTATACGGCTATGATTATGCCTATTCTAGGGCCACGTCGGGACATCCCGGCGCCGGACGTGAACACAAACCCACAAGTGATGGCTTGGATGGCCGACACGATTAGCATGTTGGAGGGAAGTTCGGTCATCGAGGTGGTTACGGGAAAGCCGGTGGTGCTGGGCGGTTCCTTGGGACGCAAGGAGGCCACCGGTCGGGGGGTGGCCATCGTAGTACGTGAGATATTGCAACGCCTGGGTCGTCGCGTGGAGGGGGCGCGCGTGGCAGTGCAAGGGTTCGGCAACGTCGGCTCGGTGGCGGCGCGGTTGTTGCAGGAGATGGGCTGCTATGTGGTGGCGATCAGTGATATGAGCGGCGGGTTGTATCACGAGCGAGGTCTGGATGTCGCCGCAATTGCCCACTATTTGGAGCAACGCCCGCGTAGTTTGCTGGCCGACTATCCGACAAACGATGTGGCGCGCATCAGCAACGAGGAGCTGCTGACCAGCGATGTGGATGTGCTGGTGCCGGCCGCATTGGAACACCAGATTCGCGCTGACAATGCCGCTGCTGTGCAGGCGCGCCTGATCGTTGAGGGCGCTAACGGACCCACGACGCGTCGTGCGGACGAGATCCTCAACGAGCGTGGTGTGATCGTCGTGCCGGACATCCTGGCCAACGCAGGCGGCGTGGTGGTCAGCTATCTCGAATGGGTGCAGAACTTGCAGCGCTTCTTCTGGGAAGAGGAAGAAGTCAACACAAGGTTGGAAGCGATTATGCAGCGCAGCTTACGCGAGGTGTGGGACTTTAGCCAGGCGTATCAGGTGCCGTTGCGCATCGGCGCCCATATGTTGGCCGTGCGGCGAGTGGCAGAAGCAATCCATACGCGAGGCATTTTCCCATAAGACCGTGCGGAGATGCTCTTCTCTGGGATAATGCGCGGTTGTGCCAAGTGTTCGGTTCTCACCATTTCAGGAGAGAAAGGGCCATGTTTCTAAGGCTGCGATGGATTGAGTGGCGACTTATGCTGCTCATCCTCCTGTGGGGTAGTGGGATGATGACGGTGGCATGTTCCCCTTCCTCGTGGCAGGAGATGAGCGCAAAGGTGGCCACTTTTACACCCACTCCAGCTTTGAAATCATCCCCAACCCCCATCGTCATAGCAACAGGGGTGGCCGCCTCTGATGAGGTGATGACGTCACCCATTGCCGAAGTGACGAAACCCTCTAACTCGCTTGCGGGTCTAGGGAGGACGCCGGTGGTGATCACCTATCGGACGCCAGAACCAACGCGTACCCCGACGCGCACGCCCACTGCAGCTGGGCCGACTCCCACCGCTACGGTGGTGATCCCAGAGCGGCCAGAGAGGGAGAATCCGTTAACCGGCTTGATCGTAAATGATCCCAGCGTGTTGAAGCGACGGCCGGTTGCCGTGCGGGTGGGCAACGACCCAGCTGCGCGGCCACAGGCAGGCCTTATGAGCGCGGATGTTGTATACGAGGAGATTGTCGAATGGTGGGTGACGCGTTTCACTGCCATTTACCTGAGTGAAGCACCACAGGTGGTCGCACCGATTCGCAGTGCGCGATTAATCAACACGCAATTGACCATGCAGTATCAAGCTGCCTTAGCCAGTTCGGGCGGTTCAGATGGTGTACGTTGGGAGCTCTCGCGGCTGCCTATCGTCAATCTAGACGAATATTTTTATCCGCAGCCCTATTTCTACCGCAAGAACGAGGGCTGGCAGACGCGGTTGGCGGTGGATGTGAGCGCAGCGCATGAGCTGATGGCTAAGAAGAACATGGAAGCTTCAGTTGTTTTGCGGGGTTTCACCTTCTCCGATGCTCCGATCGGTGGTCAAAAAGCAGAGACGATCTTCATCCCCTATCCGCGACGTACCAGCCAGACGTTATGGCGCTACGACGCACCCAGCGAGCGTTACCTACGGTGGGTATCC
The DNA here is from genome assembly GCA_036172345.1 of Anaerolineae bacterium. Lineage (GTDB taxonomy): Bacteria > Chloroflexota > Anaerolineae > 4572-78 > NAK82 > NAK82. Next base: position 6,967 of record JASFBB010000118.1, on the reverse strand, counting down.
GGTGAACCCCTGTTCGATTCCGCGGCGCAGAAGCAGATTTCGGCGGCTAACGTGATCGTGTATTATGCACCCCACGAGCCCACCGACATTGTAGAAGACAGCAACGGCGCCACTTCGATCCGTATTATCGTTAATGGTGAAGGACGTGTGCAGGTCTTCCGGGATGGGGTGGTCATGGAGGGGCTGTGGCGCACAGATGGCACGCAGACGCCCGAGTTCGTCTTTCCGAACGGGGAACCGATCCCACTCAAACGGGGCAATTCGTGGATCGAGGTTGTGCCGCCGGAATACCAGGTCCTGGTGAATGCGACTCCGACGCCGGCCGCTAAGCAATAGGGCTCACTCCTTAGCGGCGTCGTTCGGTCAACAAGCCGAGCACGGTGATGAGCACCACGGCGCCGATAATGGCGGTGAACACGCTGCCGATGAGTCCAGGGAGCGCCTCAATATTGGCAATGCGAAACAGCCAGCCGCCGATCACGGCACCAATGATTCCCACCACGGCGTTGCCGATGCAGCCGTAGCCGCGCCCTCGGAGAAGCATCCCGGTCAGCCAGCCAGCGAGGCCGCCGACAATGACCCATAATACCAAACCGTGGCCGGTCATGCGCGGCGCTCTCCCAGTAATGACGACAACGTCCAAGGGCAAGGCATTATATGACCCAGGCAAGCGCTAATAGCTGACGCATCATATGCTCTCCTACCAACCGGTGCCAAATTGGCGGTCACCAGCATCGCCCAGGCCAGGCACGATATAGCCATGTTCGCTCAAATGACTGTCGATAGCGGCGATGTGGATCGGGACGTCGGGATGCACATGGTGCATCGCCCGCAAGCCTTCAGGCGCAGCGATGATACCCACGAATTTGATGCGCTGGGCGCCCCAGCGCTTGAGAATATCCACCGCGGCGACGGCCGAGCCACCTGTTGCCAGCATCGGATCAAGGACCAGGCAGACCTGCACGGTGGGGTCGATGGGGAGCTTGTTGTAATATTGCACCGGCTTTAAGGTTTGCTCGTCGCGGTAGAGGCCAATATGCCATACTTCTGCGCCTGGCATCATTTCCCAGATGCCATCCACCATACCCAGGCCGGCGCGCAGGATGGGCACCAGGCCGATCTTCTCACGCAGCAGTGCTCCTTGCGCACGCCCCAGCGGGGTCTGGACTTCGGTCGGCTCGAGTGCCAGATCGGCGGTGGCCTCGTAGGCCAACAACATAGCGATTTCGCGGATCAGCTCACGGAAACGTTTGGGCTCGGTCGCGACATCGCGCAACTTGGTCAGCTTATGCTGGACTAATGGATGGCTGGAGCAAAAAACGTTGTCCATCGATAGCGATGACCCCAACCGTGCGAGCCAGAATTGCCACTCTACGCGGCTCTCGAAGCGAGCTCCCCGATCAGATCTGGCGCCAGTCGAACTCCGGTTCCGGTTTGTTGGCCAATATTGCCTCGATGCGTTCCATCACCGCCGGGGTGAGCTTGGGCACCACATCGAGCGCTTTCATATTTTCTACCACCTGCTCCGGTCGGCTGGCGCCGGTGATGACAGTGCTCACATAAGGATTTTTGAGACACCACGCCAACGCCAGCTGCGCGAGGGTGCAGCCCAATTCCTGTGCGATCGGCGCCAGCTGCTTGACCTTCTCGATATTGCGTCGTCCCTCCTCACTCTCGATGCGCTGGCGCACCCATTCATAGCCCTTCAAGGTTGCGCGCGAACCCTCTGGAATTCCCTCGTTGTACTTGCCGGTGAGGAGGCCGCCCGCAAGCGGACTCCAGACGGTTGTGCCCAACCCAATCTCGTCGTACAGGCGGTGATATTCCTTCTCCACCCGCTCGCGATGGAACATGTTATACTCGGGCTGTTCCATCGTGGGCGGGATCAGATGCTCGCGGCGCGCAATGTCATAAGCGGTACGAATCTGCTCGGCGCTCCATTCACTGGTGCCCCAGTAGAGCGCCAGTCCATTGCTGACGATGTAGTGCATCGCCCACACGGTCTCCTCGATGGGGGTAAAGAGATCGGGGCGATGGCAGAAGATCAGATCCACGTAGTCCAGCTGCAGGCGGGCGAGGGAAGCGCGGATACCCTCCAGCAAGTGCTTGCGCGAGAGGCCGCTGCGATTGGGTGCCTTGCCACCCCAGAAGATTTTGGTGGAGATCACCAAGTCGGAGCGTTTCCAGCCAGCACGTTTGATCACATTCCCCATGATAACCTCTGCCTGACCGGCCGCATACGCTTCAGCATTGTCAAAAAAGTTGACCCCTGCCTGGTATGCGGCTTCCATACAGGCAAAGGCGGTGTCTTCATCGATCTGCTGTCCGAAGGTGACCCACGAACCGAACGACAGCGCGGAGAGCTCCAAACCAGACTTACCAAGGCGACGATACTCCATAGGATCCCTCCCTCAAAGATGCTTTGTCACGCGCCGTATTTGGTCAGGCGCAAAGCGTGGGCCATCGCGAGCGGCATGATGTCGGTGTGGCGTATGCGCCCCAAGCTGCCGTGGATACAAGCGGTTTCGCTGAACTGCATCACCTGGTCACTGCGTGCCGTGCGTGCCATCAGCAGAATGGGCAATGGATGCCAGCTGTGGCTCTTGAGCAAGCACGGCGTGGAATGATCACCGGTCACGACGAGTACGTCCGGTTCGAGCGCGAGCAAGGCGGGCAACGCCTCGTCTACATGCTCGATGAGATGCACCTTGGCGTCGAAGTTGCCGTCTTCGCCATAGCTGTCCGTCTTCTTGATATGGATGAAGAAGAAGTCGTAATCATCCCAGTGGCGGCGCACGGACTCGAACTGATCGGCAGGGGTGTCGCCGATGCTCTCGAGCACTTCCATTCCCACCAGACGTGCCACGCCCTTGTACATAGGATATACGGCTACAGCCGCAGCGCGCAATTGGTACACGTCGGGGAACTTGGGCAGCCCCGGGTCTTTGGCCACACCGCGCAACGTCAACATGTTAGCCGGGGGATGATCAGCCAAGATGCGACGAGCTTGAGCGACCCACTCGTTCAACAGTTCGGCGGTGCGCTGCGACTGAGCGTTGCGGGCCACAGCTGGCAGCGGCGCGACGCCGATGCGCTGTGGATCGGTGTCCTCCACATCGGCGCCCAACCCGTCACCGCGCAGAATCAGCGCAAAGCGATGCTCCTTGACCGGTTCCACGAAGACCTGTACACCCGGCAAGGTAATATTGCGCAGCAGGTGGACGCGCCGCGTGCACTCCTCGGTTGAAATGCGCCCGGCACGCCGGTCGGTGATAAGACCTTGGGCATCCACGGTGCAGAAGTTGCCGCGCGTAGCGACATCATTGGGCTGGAGCTCAAAGCCGATGCCCAACGCCTCGAGCACGCCACGCCCGATCTCGTACTGCAGCGGATCATACCCGAAGAGCGCCAGATGGCCGGGGCCGCTGCCGGGTGTGATGCCAGGTGCAATCGCTTCGCTCAGTCCGCAAGCGGAACGCGCCGCCAGTGCATCTAGGTTGGGAGTGCGGGCCGCCTCCAGCTCGGTTGGCCCCCCTGGCTGCATCGCCAGCCCTCCCACGCCGTCGAGAACGAGCAAAACGATCTTGGTGTTATTCTTGACAGCCAGTTGTCGGATCAACTCCAGCTGGTTCATATGGTGAGGATACTCCTTTTCCAGTTAATGGGTATAACAAATGGATGCAGTCCAGATTGGTCTCGTGGTATGTGCGGATTATAGCACATTAAGGCTGCCACGCCAGTTTTCAGGACGGCGGAGCAGCCGCTAGCTGTGCATTGGTGGCCTCAGCAGCTGCCGTACTCTCGCCCGGCGTCTGCCAAGGCATGGATGTTGTCGTGTGGGGTGTTCTCGTTGAAATAATCCGTGGTGGCCAGGATGAAATGTGCGCGGCCACGCACCGTCTCTAACACTTGGCGCACCTGGGCTCGAATTTCCTCCACGCTGCCGTGGCGCAACAGGTCGATCTGGTCTATGTTGCCCGATAGGGTGACGTTCCGACCAAATATCTCCACTGCTTCCGTCAAGATGGTGTCACCATATGGCGGGGGTGTGAGCGACTCATATGCGCGCATACCCAGTGTGGGATAGAGTGGCAACAATTTGCGCGCCCGCCCGCAATTATGATACAGCACGGCCACTCCGTGGCTCTGTATGAACTCGATGAGCTGACTTTCGTAGGGCAAGACGAATCGTTCGAAGAATTCAGGACCCACCAGGCGCGCATTGGCGATGTTGCCGCCATAGCTCAACACGTCTGCTCCCGCTTCAATCATAGCTCGGATATGGGTTTTATAGCGTTCCAGAGCGTATGACATTAGGCGGTGGTAAAACGTTGGGTTGGACAGTGCGTCCAATAGCAGGTCGTCCACCCGCCTATAGTAGAAAGCCACCAGGTTGAATGCCCCTTGAATCCACGGCGCGATGATCCCATCCTCTCCAACAGCTGCCTTGGCGCGCCGAATGTCCTCCGTATCCGGCGGGGTGGGAGGAGGCTGAAAACACATTATCAGTTCCAGGTCTGCTTCGCTTTTGATGAGGTATTCGATAGGGGAGAACTCAGCGTCGTATTCGTACACCCAGCGCAGTGCTTCGACACAGCGCAGCGTGCCGGCAGGGGTATGAATGATGGTCGTGATGGTTTCGTCGCGTCCGTTCTGTTGGCGTAGTACCTCCAGCTGCCAGTCCGTCCCTGTTGGGCCATAGATGTCAGGCGTCGGCGTGCAGTTGCGATGGATGATGTCCAAACCGAAATGGCGGTACACCTCCGGCGTGCGCATCACCCAATCCACCGCGTGGCTGCCATAGAACTCTTTGACAAAGTTGATGTGGATAAAAGGTGCAACTGGAATGCGATCAACCGATTGTTGATTGAAGACGCGCAGCAAGCGCTGACGGCCGCTCAGCTCGCTCATGACGCTGGGTCTTCCTCACACCCGGGCGCACGGGATGTTCAGAAGCTGGGCGAGCTTCTCCACCGTGCTGGCCCAGCGGCCATACGCCAGAGCTTGATGGTGTGAGCCCCCCTCCCGGCTGAAGCGGGTGAGAAATTCACATAGGTCGCCGCTCGGCGCGAACTTAAAATGGGGGCGCGCCAGATCGGGGATGTAGGGGAAGTCAAGCACCTGGCCTTCCGTCACAATGAGCTTCAGTTTGCCCTCAGAGGAGGTGGTGAGGCTGACCAAGGTGGCGTCGCCTGGCGCAAGGGTGAAGGCTAACAACACAGGCGCTATAGGCACACTCATAATGTCGCCCAACGTGCTGCGCAGCGCATAGATCGGGGCATCTGGGCGCGCCATACGCCAATTGCTCTCACCCATGTGCATCATGAGGATGGCATTGTGGGCAAAATCCATGGTGAACATCTCGGTGAAACTCGCCTGTCCGGCAAGCGCTTGCAGCATGCACACCGCTGCTGCGCTGGTGACGTCGCCTTCTCCACCAAAGCCGTAACCATCGGCCAATAGCTTAGACGCAGCTAGGAAGGGCAACGTCTCCAACTGGCCTTCTTCGCTGATGGCCAGAAAGTGAGAGGCAAAGCCGTGCATACCGCGCTCACGCAGTGTCTCACGCAGTGCCCACTCCAGACGTGCGCTGGCAACATGCTCTGTCTCGGTGATCTCAGGTGCGAAGTGAAAGCGGACGCGATCTTCGGTCATCAGCGCGGCAATCGTTTCGGCAGGCGCTGCGGCGGCGCGCGCTGCTAAATCCTTCATCGAGATGTGGTGGACCTCGGCGCCTATCTGGGCGAGGAAAGCCGTTTCGTCCAGGCCGAAATCGCCCATACCTTCCATAGCATAGCCCAACAGGCCGATGCGCAGCTGGCGCATGTGCTTGGCGACACGGGCCGCATCACACCACTTTCGCACCTCCTCGATGGCGTGTGCATCCTGGTAATAACCGGTGACCAAATGGAAAGCGCGGCCGGCGCGCAGCAACACGTTGGTCAGGTCTTGCACGCCGTGCATGCCGTGATTGCGCGTCGTATCGATCGAGCGCGTGTCGGGTCCCACTGAGTAGAGCTGCTGCGTGTTGAAGATCAGGATAGGGAGACGTGTGCGCAATAAAGCAGGCAAGGCGATGTGGCTGGGCGCATAGGTGAGCAGCACTACCAGAAGCAGATCCTTGCCGTCGGCTTCGAACGCTGTAACGGCACGTTCCACCTGCTCGCGCGTGTTGCACACCCCAGGGAACTCTACCTCAGCAAAGGCGCTCAATGCATCTCCGAGCTCGTGCGCGAATTCTGCCATGGCAGGTTTCAGGCCTGGCCAGGCATCGTACAATTCCAGCATCAGACCCAACAGTCCAACTTTTGTCTTGCCTGTTGTGTTCATCGTGTTCATCCCCTTATGGATTTGCCCAGCGAATCGTACCATCCGTATTCCAGTGCCGCTTCGTAGGCGGCCAGCACATTCTCAACCGGCACATCCGGCTGAACAATGTGCGTCGGCGCCAGAATGAAACCGCCACCCGGTGCCATCACCTCGATGCGCTCGCGCACGATCTCGCGCACCCTTTCAGGAGAATTGATGCGCAGGTCTTGCTGGATGTCCAACGTGCCGTGAAAGGCGAGCCGATCACCGTACAGGCGTTTGATCTCACGCAAGTCCATCCCACCGGCATAGGGCTGTACCGTGACCAGCACGTCGATGCCGGTCGCGATCAGGTCGGGCATAAGGCGTCGTGTGCTACCACAAGAGTGATGCATCACTTTACAACCGTACGCGCGCGCCTGCTCGATGTGGCGTCGCCAACGCGGCTGGATAAGTTCCCGATACACCTGCGGGCTGATCACTGTGTCGCGCTGGGTGCCATAGTCGTCACCGAAGTGCATGATATCGATGCGACCACCTCCCGCTTCCAGGATGCGCCGATCGTACTCGTAAAAGAAATCGGACAAGTGGTCCCAAATACGGAACAGTACTTCGTTGCGTGTGGCGATGTCGAGCATCACTTGTTCATAGCCGCGCA
>JASFBB010000117.1:0-5524 GCA_036172345.1 Anaerolineae bacterium | reverse complement strand
AGGCTCTTAATAGGGTCCAAGGTCCATACTCTGGGCCTGAGTGGGTTAATTTAGGCACAGGTTATGTGGGGTCAGGCATATGTACAGCTAGCGACAGTGGCAAGATCGTCGGTGTTGTGAACTATGTTAACGATGCAGGTGGTGATACCTTGATGGTGTATGAGGGTGTGAATCAGTAGCCACTAGATACTCATGGCACAGGGGGGCGGTATAAAAAATATCGCCCCCTGTGTTTGTTACAAGCAAAGGTCGTAGGATGCTCTCAAGTCGACGGGTCACTTCACACAAAGATTCTGTTCAGCACTCGTTAATAGTCTGTAAGGAAATGGATGGAGTATAGACATGCTCACACGCTTTGGAGTGATGGTGGTAATTGTTCTGGTGGTAATGAGCTTTCTTTGCGGATGCAGTGGCATCGAGTCCTCTAATCCTGGACATCCAGATATTACACTTTTGTCCACTTCCAAGCCGGAAAGTAGCACAACAGGTGGTGCTTTCTCATCGCCTATATTTGCCTCGCCACTAGCAGCTCCAGCTAATCTGGAACCTCTGCCAGAACCGTTGCCGAACAGAGGAGTTGTCACTGGCATCCTGGTTTTAGACGGCAATCCTTCACGACCTATGCAAGGAGCTATCCTTTATCTCGGTGAGGTGATCAAACTGGAGGATGGCCAACCAGCCATATCTGGGCTCGATAAGAGGAATGCACCCGTTACTCAGACCAATGCAGCAGGCCAGTTCATTTTCAAGGATGTGCCACCAGGCGAATACACTTTGATTTTTGACCTTGTAGTGCATTCGTTTTTGCTCAGTGCGCCCTCGGGAGGCGACTTGATCATTAAAGTCACCCCTGGAGAGATCATAGACTTAGGCGAGCTACGCTATCGGGACTTGCCTGACGTAGTACAGCCGGTCCCGAACAACTAGGCGAGGATCTCTTTACTAAGGAGATTGTCCCAACACAATTCCATCTACTTCCACTCCATCCCCCACCACCTGGCCGGCATGCAGCACCGGCAGGCGCTGGCCGCTCGGCCAATAGTAGGCGCCCAGCCGCAGGCGATATACGCCCGGCAACAGGTCAGTGGGTAAGCTGAGGATGTGCACATCACGCAACGTCTCGCCTGCACGCCATGAGCTGGTCGGCAAGGGCACACCATCCCAGGGCTGCCCGTCGTGCTGCGCCACAATCCGCCCGTCCGCATCCACCAGATGGACAAAAATCGTATAATCGAGCCCGATCGCCGTCGCCGCGCGCCAAGTTAAGGTCACCGTCAGAGCACCCCCAGGACGCGCCGGCGTCGGCGCCACGTCATAGCCCAACAGCACCAGCTGACCGCCCAGGTCAGCATCGAGCGGATACGCCGGGGAGCCGAGCACGCGCCCCGGCGTGAGGAGCACCAGCGCACGCCCGCGACGCTCGAACGTCGCCAGCCGCACCCATGTACCCTCTTCCATCCGGCGTCCCTCCAGCAATGAGCCCGAGGACAGCGCCAAATCGCCCACCTTCAGACGCGCGCCGCGATTTTCCCAGTCGAAGGTGCCCTCCAGGACCCCTATCCCCAGACTCCAGCGCTCACCCAGCGTCCACGGCAGCGTCGTCGTCACCACCGTCTCACCCACCCGCCAACGGCGCGGTGGATACCACAATTGGGTAATCATCGGACGCTGGCGGGTATCCTCGACGATCTCGCCGCGTGCATTCAGGAAGAAGGGATAGAGATACGCCTTGCGCTTGAGGGGCTGCAGCGCCTGCCAGTAGAAACGCACCGCCGTCTCGCCGCGACGCGGGTCATCCAGCACGTCAAAGCCCAGCAAACGCAGCCGCCCGCCAAAGTCGGCCTGCACCGGGTATTGGGGCGCAACCGTCTGCACACGCGCAAAATCATAGAAGGCATCCGGCATCGCGCTCTGGGACAGCCCGCGCCGCAACAGCAGATAACCGTCGGCAGCATCCTGCACCCCGAACACGCCCGACTCGAGCAAGTGATCCACAATACGTTTCAGATCGTTGGGATGCATAGTCTGGCTGCTGGCCGCCACGTCCACCCAGACATATTCCGCGTCGTTGACATCGGGCAGATGATAGGCGATGACACGTTCGCTCACGTGCGGATAGAGGTCTCCCTGAGCGGCGATCGGCGCTTCCGGCGGGATCTGCTCCAAGAAGCGTTGTGCCAATCGGTCATGGGCGTCAATCTGCCAATGTGGTGCATTCAGGGCCAGAGGTGCGTAGCCATACCAAGTATGCCACGCAAACGCCACAACCAGCAGCAGCGCGCTCACCGCCCATGTCGCCATCCGTTGACTGCGCGGCCACAAGCGTCTTACCGCCTGCACCAGATAATAGAGGCCGAACAGCGCCCCCCAAGCCAACCACGGCGCCACATCGGCACTGTAGTGGCCACGCGTGGCATCGTCCATGGCGGGGTTCGAACTCAACAAATTGATGCCGAAAGCGGGCAGCCCAATCAACCAAGCAGGCAACCCCACCAGCGGCAGCCCGGCCCAAGGGACGATCAGATCGCGCAGATAGGCCAGCCTGTCCGGTTGCCACAGCGCAGCGATCACTTTCTCAGGCTGTGTCAGCGCATTGACCACGATCTCTAGAGGGGTGTTGCCCAGCCAGGCATAATAGTCCAGGAAGATGTGGTCGCCGGTCACGCTGAATGCCGGGATGAGCACATACATTGCCAGTAGAAACCAGCTTATCCCCATAGTAACGAGCGCTGTTCCCAGGCGCCAGGCACGTCGCATAAGCAAAGCGTACAGCCCGAGCGTCACCACCACCAGCGGGATCTGTTCCTTGCACATCATTGCCAAAACGGCGCAGAGGAGAGAGAACAATGCGCGGCGCTTTTCCAGAAAGTAGAACGCGTAGTTCAGAAAAGCCACCGCCAGCACCGGCGGATGGAAGTCGGAGAGCAGGGCCACCTGAAGAGGGGGAAAGAGGAGATAGGCACTCAATACGCTCAGGGCGGCTGGCGCGCTGACCAACTTCTCCCGCGCCAGCCAGAAGAGAGGCAACCCGCCCAGTCCAACAGCAGCTGCTTGCAACACGAGAAGTGTCTGGGGGCCGCTATATAAGAGGTAGAAGGGGGCTATCAGCAACACGATCAAGCTGGCGTGGTTGGAAAGGTGCAAGAGCGGCCGACCGGTGGATGTGTAAAAGAAGGGACGCCCATGGAGCGTGTTCCACACCACCTGGTCGTAAACGCCCAGATCAAAGCCCTCTGAGTCGAAGCTGGCGTGGCGCAACAGTGCCAGCCATGCAAAGGTGACGATGTACAGGGTGATGAGTGCCACGGCGAGCCATTGTGGCACCACGCGCTCCAGCCGCTCGTTGTGGACTCGTACGCCGAGGTGGCCTATCTTGCGCAACATAAGGAATGCTCATCCCCGCGAACGGATCAAGCCCTATGGTACATCAGCCACCGGGAAAAGCGGAATCGGGGTGCTGTGCATGACTTGCCATTTTCCCATGAGTGTGATAAACATAGAGTGCTCAACCGGGCATTATATTCGTTATGTAGGTACGAGGAGACACACCATTGTTGAAGGTCACAACCGAGCCGTCCGAGAAATGTCAGGTGTTAATGACCATTGAAGTGGATGATGCCCAGGCGAATCAATTGCTGAAAGCCGCTGCCAAACGCATCTCCACCCAGATACAAATCCCCGGTTTCCGGCCGGGCAAGGCGCCGTATTCATTAATTGTGCGCCGTTTCGGTGAGGAGGTCATCCGTGAGGAAGCATTGGAAGACCTCACCGGTAAGGTCTTTCGTGAGGCTCTCAAACAGGCCAATGTGGAACCCTTCGCACCTGCCTCAATGGAGGAGGTGAGCTGGCAGCCTCTAGTGATGAAAGTGCGCGTGCCGTTGGCGCCCGTGGTGGAATTGGGCGATTACCGCGCGCTGCGATTAGAACCCGTGTCTGTGGAGGTCAGCGAGGAAGAAGTCGATAAAGCACTGGCCGAAATGCAGGAAGAGTATGCCTCCTGGGAGAGGGTGGAACGGCCCGCACAAGTCGGTGACTATGTAGAAGCGGACATGCGGATCGAGGTAGACGGTAGATCTTCCTCCCGAGAGAAGGTGCCCATCCTGATCCGTGAACCTGATGAGAATCCCAAATACGCAGCCATCCTGAACACCCTGATAGGCGTGTCGGCCGGCGAAGAGCATATCATCACAGTGCCGTCTGTCCTCTTTTTAGAGGACGAAGAGGATGAGGAAGATAAAGACGCCGAGGATCTCGTAGAAGACGAAGGGAAGGGAAGTGAGAGCTCAGGCGGAGAAGCTACCGTCTGGATCAAGGTGCACGGCGTGCAGGAAAAGCACCTGTATCCCCTGGATGACGATTTCGCTCAGATGGTGGGGGAATTCAACACCCTTCAAGAGCTGCGTGACAGAGTGCGTACATCCCTGATAGAGAAGAAACGGCAAGAGATAGAACTCGAACAAACGGCGCAAACGGTCGACCGCATTATAAATGAAATGGCACGCGTGGAGTGGCCCCCGCTTCTTGAGGAATCGGCGATTGATCGTTGGGTGAGCGGCTTAGAGCAAAATCTCAAACAACAAGGCATGCCGTTGCAAACCTATCTCCGCACTCAACAGAAGAGCCTGGAACAGTTGCGTGAGGAGCTACGGCCGCAAGTGCAAAAGCAACTGCGCCGGTCTCTGGTGTTACAGGAGATCGCCCGCCGCGAAGGCATCTCGGTTGACCCCGATGAGGTGTTGAGTCACATCGAGCTGATGGCCAATATAGCGCAAGCACGAGGGGAAGCGGCTCCATCCTCAATCTCTCAGTCGACCTTGCGCCGGATCTTTCAGAATCTGTTGGACATCAAGGTGTATGCCCGTCTGTCAGAAATTCTGAAAGGCGAGGGAGAAGGGGCTGCCCCAGAGCAATCCACTGAGTCCGAGGGAGCTGCGAAAGCGCCCGGTGAGGCACCCGAAGTGTCTCCCGAGGCAGCTCTCGAAGGAGAAGCCAACGTCGTTTTGAGCTCCGGTGAGGAACGCTAGGCGATCAGAAGGTGTGAGGAGGGAGATTATGACAGTATCGGCGACCAGCTTACTCATCCCGATGGTGATCGAAAGCACCGGTCGAGGTGAACGGGCATATGATATTTACTCTCTGTTGCTCAAGGAACGCATCGTGTTCCTGGGCACCCCGATCAATGATCAGGTCGCCAACCTGGTCGTGGCGCAGCTATTGTTCTTGGATCGTGAGGACCCAGAGAAGGAGATCTCCCTTTACATCAACTCGCCGGGGGGCATCATTTACCACGGCCTGGCCATCTACGATACGATGCAACAAGTGCGCGCGCCGATCAGCACGATTGCGGTGGGGGTGACGGCCAGTATGGCAACCATGTTGCTGGCAGCCGGCACCAAGGGACGCCGCTACGCGCTGCCCAACGCCACCATCCATATGCACCCTGCCGGTGGCGGTGCACAGGGCTACGCACCGGACGTAGAAATCCAATACAAAGAGTTGCAACGGGTGCAGAACCTGTTGCACC
>JASFBB010000116.1:0-4222 GCA_036172345.1 Anaerolineae bacterium | reverse complement strand
GCTTCGTGCTTATAGAAGGAGATGGGATCAGCGATGAACGTCATTGTGGTAGGTTGCGGACGATTTGGTGCCGAGCTAGCCTCGCGCCTATGTCGGAAGGGACATCAGGTATCCGTGATCGACCAAACGGCGGCCGCTTTTGAAAATCTCGATCCAGATTTCCGAGGACGTCTCATTGAGGGGGATGTGTTATCCCAAGATGTGCTCCATCGTGCCGGTATCGAACGCGCTGACGGCATAGCTGTGGTCACAAACTCTGATACGCTGAACGCTGTGGTTGGCCATATAGCCCGGATCGTATATCACGTTCCCAATGTAGTGGTGCGCAATTATGACCCTGCCTGGCGTCCTACCTACGAGGCGTTTGGACTCCAAGTGGTGAGCTCAGTGAGCTGGGGTGCACAACGAGTTGAAGATCTGCTCGTTCAACCGGACATCCGCACCGTCTTTTCGGCAGGCAACGGCGAGATCGAAATCTACGAGTTTCGTGTGCCGCCGCGCTGGCATGGACGTAAGTTGAATGAGCTGCTGCCTGACCTCCCGTGTGGTGTGGTGGCGCTGACTCGTGCTGGGCGTGCCTCGTTGCCCACCTGTGATGTTGTCTTGGAAACAGATGATGTAGTGTACTTCAGCACCACTCTGGAAGGGGTACAGGCGTTGCATCGCTTGTTCAAGGAGGGCTGACGATGTTTGTGGTCATCGCTGGAGGAGGACGCACCGGCACTTATTTAGCGGGGTTGTTGGTGGCCCAAAAGCAAGAGGTGCGCCTAATCGAACATCGCAAGGAGCTGTTGGTGCGTGTTCACCACGAGCTACCTACCGAAGTAGTTTACGAAGGTAACCCCTCTCGGCCGGATGCCCTGGAACATGCGGGCATTCGACGTGCTGATGTATTAGTGGCTTGTACCGACAGCGACGCAGATAACCTTGCTATCTGCTACCTGGGGCGCGCATGCTATAATGTGCCGCGCATTATCGCCCGCATCAACAATCCGCGTGCGGGCTGGCTGTTTGATAGCAAGTTCCATGTGGATGTGGCGGTCAACCATACCGAAATCTTGGTGAGCCTCATTATGGAAGAGATGTCACTGGGTGATATGGTGACATTGCTAAAGTTGCGCCGTGGTAACTACTCATTAGTGGCGGAGAAGATCGCCGAGGGTGCTGAAGCAATCGGCGTCGCTATCAAAGATTTGGGCTTGCCACCACACTGCGTCATCGCTGCCATCATCCGCCGAGGTGAAGTGGTGGTGCCGCGTGGCGTGACCACCTTCGAAGTGGGGGATGAGGTGTTGGCAGTGACAGATCGGGAGGGAGAGGAGAGATTGATGAAGCTGTTCACGCCGCCTAACAATTCGAATCATACCTCTCGTAATGTTGGTGTTGCCGCCTGAGTATCATCTCGCTGTCTCCAAGTCTTCTAGTATGTATCTTGCTAGGGCACGCGCGCGTGCGGGTGCATCCCCAACATAGTGTGTTGCATCCAGCAAGGTGCGAACACGCTCTGAGGAAAGATGGGAGGTTATCGTGCTGTCTTCGCTAAGGAGTTGGGTCAGAGGATTCTTTTCCCCACGTTGTAGCGCTTCCCAGGCGCGCATACTATGTTTGCGGATAATCTCGTGCATATGCTGCCGGTCAGCGCCCGATTTGACCAATTCCATCAACAATCGTTCGGTGGCAGCGAATGTCCCGTAAGCACGCAGGAGACGTGCACTTGCTTCTGGGTCAATGTGCAACTCACGGACCAAGCGTAGAGTGCGCAGCAACATCTCATCTACCGCCAGAAAAGCTTGTGGTAAGAACACACGCCGGTTCGCCGAGTCATCCAAAGTGCGTTCCAACAGACTGTGCGCAGCATTGTCCCATGCCACGCGTGGCAGAACCGCTACATAACGTGCCAAACTGTCCATATTTTCTGCGTTGATGGGATTGCGCTTAAAAGGCATCGCACTTGAACCAACCTGGTGGGCACCGAACGGCTCTGCCCATTCGCCTAACACAGGTTGCTGCAGAATGCGCAAATCGAAGGCGAACTTGTACAGGGAAGCGGCCACACCGGCCAGTACATTTAGCACGTGCCAGTCTTGCTTGCGTGGATAGGTTTGCGTGGTCACATCAAAGGTGTTCAACCCCAATGCTTGCATTGCCTGGCGTTCCATAGCGCGCGCTGCCTCGATCGAGCCAAGTAGCTGCACGTACGAGGCCGAGGTGCCCACTGCTCCACTCAGGCCTTTGCCACGCAGGTTATTCCGCACGTGACGTGCTTCTCGGTAGTCCCACCACAGGTCCTGAGCATATTGGGCTAGCCGATATCCGATGGTGGTCGGCTCGGCGGGCTGTAAATGGGTAAAACCCATACAGACTGCATCTGCCCAACGTTCAATCTGAGTAGCCAGAGCCTGCAGCACCTCCCTTAAGCGTTCCAAAATCAGGTCCATGGCGGCGCGTATGCGCAATACGTCTGCGTTGTCCTCAATGTCCATCGAGGTAGCCCCCATATGCAGAATAGCACCTCCTGATGGGCACTGGGAGGCAAACACGCGCAACTCAGCCATGAGGTCGTGCCGGATTTCCGCCTCGATTTGATGGGCGCGCTCGATGTCGATCTCTTCTACGTGGGTGCGTAGGTCTTCCACTTGAGCTTCCGTCACCAACCCGAATGAGCACTGCGCCTCGGCTAAAGCCAACCAAATGCGCCGCCATAGTCGGCGTTTGTGGACCTCACTCCAGATGACGCGCATCTGAGAGCTTCCGTAGCGCCAGCTAAATGGAGAGGCATAACGCTCGTATTCGGAAGTTAGCGCCGCCATAGATGATAACCCCCGCAAGTATTTCTGCCCGAGTTTCCACTTGTGTTGCTCTCTACTTACTGATAGAATGGGATTTGTCACAGTGGTATTTCATTGAGAAACCTTATCATAGGGCTGTCGAGAGGTCAATCTCCAGGGGTGACCCCGTCTCGGAGGCGTGCAACAGGGGAGAGGAGAAGCGGGTGCCGAGCCAGCTCAAGCAGATAGAGGCTGTACAGGAGTTTGACCGGCTGCGCGAGCGTGCCATTCTCACTGAGCTGGTGGGTTTTATCACGCGCTCCGATGTGGGGCTATTACCATTTGATGTAGTGCGTGAGAAGCTCCACGTGCGCGAGGTAGGCGAACGTGGCCTGCGAGATATCCCGCTGGACAAAATTGTGGGCAGCGTGGGGCGCTACAATGATTTCACACGCCATTTCCTTCCACGAACATCGTCCATCAGACAGCGCTGGGCTAAGGTGCGCTCGCTGGCCGAAGATCTGCAAGGGTGGCCACCTATTGAAGTTTATCAAGTAGGTGATGTGTACTTTGTCAAAGATGGTAACCATCGTGTCTCGGTAGCTATGGAGATGGGTCTCAAGACCATTCAGGCATATGTGACCGAGTGTGCCGCGTCGGTGCCATTGGAGAGCACGGACACCATTGCGGATCTGATCCTAAAAGCGGAGCATGCTGATTTTTTGACCCGTACAGAGCTGGACCGGTTGCGGCCTGGTCACAACATTGTGGTGACACTTCCCGGCCGCTATCAAGTCTTGCTGGCCGATATTGTCGCGCATCAGTATGCACTAGAGCAGAGCGCCGGTGCTCCGGTATCCTGGGAAGCGGCAACCCTCAGTTGGTATGATACCGTCTATCGGCCGGTGGCTCAGCTGATCGAAGAGAAGCATCTGTTGCGAGAATTCCCCCACCGCACTCCAGCCGATTTGTACACCTGGGTTATTGAATATCAGGTGGAGCTGCGTGCACTGTGCGGGAAGGCTCACTTGAACGAGCAAGTGGTGGTTGAAGATTTTGCCGACCGCTATAGCGGACGTCCGCTGGTGGCCCAAATTAAGGCAATCCGTCGCTTTCTGGAAAGTCTTTTTCGTCGCCGACGCGCACCTTGTGAGAGGTTGTGAGTGATGGTACGTGCCCATGTGTGGATTTCTGGTCATGTGCAAGGTGTTAACTTCCGCTGGTACACGCGTAATAAGGCGCAAACGTTGGGTGTGAAGGGATGGGTGCGTAACCTTTGGGATGGCCGGGTGGAAGCGATCTTTGAGGGCGAGGATGATTTAGTGCGCCAGATGGTCCAATGGTGCCACGTAGGCCCTCCTACTGCTCAAGTAGAGCGTGTCCAAGTGGAATATGAAGCTCCCACCGGCGAATTCGCAGGCTTCCACATTCGTTAGCATAGGCTCTTACTTGAT
>JASFBB010000115.1:0-15404 GCA_036172345.1 Anaerolineae bacterium | reverse complement strand
GGTATTCGAACAACGGCACCCGATCCGGCTGCCCTCCACGCAATGCAGTCAGGAACCGTTCGCGGCTGTTCATACTACACTCCCAACGTGATCTATCACAGCGGCATCCCGGTGGCGAATATCCGGTGCGCTTTGGAGACTGCTAAGCGATATGGCTCATACCCGCTCGATCTCGAAGCGATTCAGGCGCGCATAAGGGCGTTGGGTTGAGAAGCTCTCGAGCTACGTGTGCTTTAACATAATGCTGTAAACAAATGCGCCTCTTCTGTTAGGAGTGCTCTATGGCTCGCAAGATCGCTTTTCTGCATACTGTGTTTCCGGCATTCGGCATCTTCGATGCGCTGGTTAAGGAGCTTTTGCCCTCGGATCTGATTGTCTACCACATCACCGACGAAATACTGGCCAAAGTGGTGGTAGCACAGGGAGGGTTGTCGCCATTTCTCTATCGCCGTGTGGCGGAGCATGCCTTCGCGGCGGAACAGGCGGGAGCGGAACTGTTGCAGATGACCTGCTCTTCCATATCGCCATGTGCAGATTACGTCAATGCTCTGGTCGGCATACCGGTGTTCAAGGTGGACATCCCGATGATTGATAAGGCGTTCGAACTTGGCCGGCGTATCGGTGTCGCTGCCACGGCGATGTCCGCTTTGACCCCGCTGGTCGATTTGGTGCGCGCGCGTGCTGAGGAGCTGGGCAAGTCTGTGGAAGTTGAATCTGCTTTTTGTGAGGGGGCATACGCAGCGCTGTTCTCGCGAGGGGATACCGCCACACACGATCGCATCGTGCATAATACGCTCAAGGGGTTAATGGAACGTAATGAGGTGATATTGCTTGCTCAAGCTTCCATGCAGCGCGTGGCAGATGCCATTCCGCGTGACGAGCAGAAGGTGCCCATCCTAGCAAGTCCTCGGCTGGCGGTGGAGCATCTGCGCACTCTGTTGCAAACTGGACTCGAACGGAAGGGATAACTTTTGGGTGGGTCGTGAATCCGGCGGGTTTTGAAAAGAAGGGAGCAGTGCTTGAGGTCTAAGCTCCGTCCTCTGCCGTCTCAGTCATTTCCTGTGCCGAGAGCAACGATTGGATATTGGGTGTGATATCGTCACGGATCTGCCCGAGATGGTCCTGCATAGCTGCAAGAGCTGCCTGCGAATCGCGCGCTTTCACCGCTTCCAGGATACGCTGGTGGTGATAGCACCCCCGCTGGGTTGCGCCGGGTGAGGCGAAACAAAGGTGGCGTTCCCTTTGCATAAGGTCCACAATGGAATATGCCACCAGCTGCAACACGCTATTACCAGTGGCCTCCGCTAAAATGGAGTGAAAACGCTGATCTGCCTCGATGTATCGTTCCAAGTGGAAAATGTTCGCTTCCATATCATGCATGGCCTGCTCAAGGCGGGCGATGTGATCCTCGGCGGCATTCTGGGCTGCCATTGCCGCGATAGGGGGCTCGAGTATTTCGCGCACTTGATGCAGATCCGCAATGACCTTAGGGCCTGAGCCCATCAGGGCAGCGATAGGAGCTTCCAGGATCTCAGGTCCTGGCTCGGCGATGAAAGTTCCTACACCCTGTCGGACGCGTACCAACCCCATTGCCTTCAGGAGCTTGATCGCCTCACGGACGACGGTGCGGCTGACTCCCAGATATTCGCTCAGCTCCCGCTCTGAAGGCAGTCGGTCGCCCCGGCGTAGCTCGCCAGAACGGATCCGCTCTTGAATCTGCTGGGCGGCGCGCACAGAGAGAATGCCGTCTTCTACTTGCAGTGAATTAAACATTTGTCGCATCGGCAGACCCTCGGATAGGAAATGCAATGGTACGACCAGTATGACCGATTGTAAAGTAGCACAGGAGATCTGTCAATTCTCCCAAGTCGGACATAGCGGTGAAACGTGGAGCATTGCTCAAACCAGATCATGCCCAAATGGGAATAAGGCAAGGGGAATGAGCTTAATATGTTGCTTGGCAAACGGCAGGCCAATGAGCGTCAGGGCAAGGATGAGTGCCAATATCAGGTGGAGCAGGGCGATTTGCCAGCCGAACAACACCAACCAGATGAGATTCAATATGACGTATAGTGTGTCGTTTGCTTGAGGTGACCGGTACAGCCCCTTGCCAAAAGGGGCCAGCACTGCAACTCCCAGCTTGATGCATTGCAAACCGAAGGGGATTCCCACGACCGTCAGACAAATTATCACGCCTCCGATGATATAGATAAGAGCGATCAGCATGCCACCAAAGAGCAACCAGACAGCATTTCCTAAGTAGCTCATAATTATCCCATGTTGAAGTTACGGGTATTACGCCAGGTGAGCCACACCCGCTGCAGCACGGTTATGTTAGTAAAAACAGCCAGTATCCACAATGCGATAGTTAATTCATTGAGCACCATGCCGACGATTAGCACAAGCATGCGCTCAAAGCGTGTCAACAGCCCTCCTCGGATGGTAACTCCTACTGCTTCGCTGCGTGCTTTGGTATAGCTGACCATCAGTGAGCCTATCAGCGCAACAAATAAGACGATGATCTCCGTATTTGTGGGCGAGCCACTCAAGTAATAGAGCAGAGCACCCAGGAATAGCACCGCCTCTGAGAGACGATCTACGGTCGAGTCGAGGAAGGCACCGAACCGCGTCACGCGGTTTTGGATCCGTGCTAAGGAGCCATCGATGGCGTCTAAACCGGCCGCAGGGATGAGCAGAATACCAGCTGATTGCACATGTCCCATCGCCAGTAATACTGCATCTGCCGCTGTCAGAGAGAAGCCTGCGATCGTGACCACATCGGGCGATACCCCACTCCAACTGATAAACCGTGCGATAGGCAGTACGACTCCACGGGTCCACTCGCGTACAAGATCGGTCAGCATAGGTCAATTCACCTGCTCTATTCCGTGATATGCCGGGCAGGAACGCTCAACACGGGGCCACCTCCTGCAATTCTCAGCTCGTTTTCGTGCGCGTAAGTCCATATAGAAGCTCAGGGTATTAGCCGCTATTTGTTCCCAAGCATAGCGCGCTGCGGTTGCGCGCCCTCGCGCTGCCATAGAGTGGCGTAAATCTGGTTGACATAACAAAGTGACCAGAGCATGAGCTATTGCTTCCGCATTGCCCGGGGGTACCAGATATCCCTCCACCTGGTGCTTTACCACGGTGCGGTAACCGGCAATGTCGGACGCGACGATGGGGAGCCCGGCTGCCATTGCCTCCAGAAGCACCATGCCGAAGCTCTCGCAGCCAAGCGAGGGGGCACAGAATACATGGGCAGTACGATAACAGCGAGCAAGCTCTCTCTCAGGTAGACAGCCGAGAAAGTGGACATCGTGCAATGCCCATGAACGGATGAGGCGTTGTAACGGCTTTGTTTCATGGGCGGAGTAGGGGCCCACGATCAGCAGATGGGTTTGTGGCAGCACACTCTTGACGCGCGCGAAAGCTTCCAGCAAGTGGTGGATCCCCTTGCGTGCTTCAAGGCGTCCAACGAACAGGACGTTAAGACCTTCATTGAACTCAGGCAGGGGTGCAATTCGGGTATCGCCAAAGAGCTGGACATCCACACCATTGGGGATCACCCGATACGCGCCGGGAATTATGCGAGAGGCATGTTCCCGAGCTAATGGGGATACTGCGATACGGCCGTCAAGTCGCGCAGCGATGCCTCGACAGAAGGTGCGATATGCACACTGCAACAACCTTTCCAGGTCGTTCAGCTTGTAGCTTTCACGGTATGCGTGGAATGTTCCCACTATCACGGTTTCAGGAGCTAACTTGACAGCCTCTTGCAGCACAACTCTTGGCAACGTGGGATTAGTCGGCTCATGCAGGTGGATCACGTCAAGTGAATGTTGTTTCAGGATGCGGCGCACCGTTTGTCGCATAAACGGTGAGAGACATAATCGCGCTCGCGATCCATTATAACGGACCGGAACAATAAAGCATGATAGGGGGATCAGCTCCGGAGGTGGTGGTGCACCATTGCGGGACATTGGTGCTATAATGATAGTTCGGTGTCCCAGTTCTCGGAGCTCATTGCTCAGGTTGGCAACGTGCTTGGTGACACCACCAGGATAGGCGAAGTCATAAGGCGACACCAGACCGATACGCATTATTGCAATTTTCTCCCTGTATGCTTGCGCGGACGCGTCCGCCAGCCGAAAAACTCTTCTTAGTGAGGCTGATCTTCAATCCATATCGGAACCGTGACGGCCCATTGTTCAGGGCATTTTCCGATCGCTTCTTCTAGGCCTCGCACGACGTAGGACATCCCTGCCGCAAAGCGTTCTTCTTCTGTCCCCTCATTCGGGATTAGGAAATGTGGCAGAAAAGTGGCCTCATAGCGATCATGGCGCACGCGACGACTGAAGCCGAGCATCAAAGGCGCACCGGTACGCAGAGCCAGACGCACATGACCATCCGGAAGCCGTGCCGGCGCGCCAAAGAAGGTGACCACACATCCCTCGCCTGCCACATTACGGTCTCCCGCGATGCCAGCTACTCCGCCGCGCCGCAAGGTTCTGATCAGCTCGATCATAGGACCGTCGACCGGGATCAATTTGAGCCCCTTGCTGGTACGCAATTTTGTGAGATATTCGAACAACTCTGGCGGTTCAACCCGTTCGGCGGGTATGGTGATGGAGACCCCACGCAGCAGCATAGCATATAACACGACCTCGATATTCCCAAAATGAGCGGACGTCATCACCACACCCTTGCCTAGTTTGAGTGCCTCCTGCACGTTCTCCCATCCCGTCACATGCACCATCGCGTTGACCTGACGTTCCGTTAATGTGGGCAGGCGGAATAAGTCGTAATAGTTGTAAGCGATATAATCGAAAGTGGCCCTCGCCAGTCGTGCGACTTCTGCTTCAGATGTGTGATCTCCCAAGATATGGCGAATGTTGCGGCGCACTTGGGAACGTGCTCGAGCGTTCAACCGGTGTGCTAGACCACCGACTACCGAGAACAAGGGGTAACCTACACGTGGCGGTATGCGAGGGACTATTTCACCCGCCAGACGATACAGGTAATAAAGCACTTTGGATCGGTCGAGCCTAGCCACTGGCGCTTGCCTCGTACAGGCGGCGTTGGACGCTGTTTCCATTACTTTAGTTTATATCAACACAATCTTGTGTCAATTGTAGCTGGTTCAGCTAGTTGGCGCTGAGGTGGGTTAGCAATAGAGCACACTCGGTGCTATAATCGTGTTATTCACCCCAGTCGAGGAGGCAGTCGATGGCGCATCTGGTTCTGTCAATCGCTCAGATAGGTGTGGCGATCATTATGACAGTAATTGCAACATATATGGGTGTGGTGCTCTTCAATCGGGCAACGCGCCATCTGGACGAGTGGGCTGAGCTGCGACGCGGCAACGTTGCAATGGGATTGGTTGTAGCGAGCATCATCATAGGCATCGCTCTGATCCTGCGTCCAGCGCTGACGGTACCTCCGGCTGCGGATGCGGCCCCTCGTCTCTATCCAGTCTATGCTCTGCTCTCCCAAGCGGCGGGACTGGCGGTTGGACTTATCTTAGCGCTGTCGGGCATTGTGTTGGCGGTGGCGTTGTTCGATCTTCTGACTGGTGAAATAGATGAATTGGCAGAGCTCCAAAAGGGCAATGTAGCAGTCGCTGCGTTGTTGGCTGCGATCGTGTTGGCTGTATCTTGGCTGATGTCGGGTGCCATCCAGTATATTATGGCTTGGTTGGGCAGCTTGATCGTGTGAGCTGTGGGAGCAAGGCCAGCTTTCTTCGACGCGGAGTGGCGATGCTAAACTAGACTTCTGTATCATCGGTATCTTCATCCAAAGTGGCAGAGCCACTTTCCTCTAGCAGGGAGCGCGCTTGCGATTCAAGGGCGCACGGCACCCATACCTCTACTTGGCCCAACCCATCCACAGTGAGGCCTATCACCGGGCCAAGGCTTTCGTACTTCAGCAGCACAGGGATGTTATTCGTCTCCAGCTTGCCACGAATGATCTGAGCCTGATAGAGGCCAGAAGCCACATAGACGCACACTAGCCCCGCGTCCTCATCGGCCGTTTTACGTTTGAACAACATGCTTATGTCTCCTTACGAAGGGGATGATACAATGGCTCCCCAGGTTTATGTCGCAGCCGCCTGATCACCAGCATCGTCACATCATCAGAGAAGGGAACCTCGTTGCTATGAGTGATCAGCTGTGCCTCGATGGAGCGCAACAATTGTTCTGGGGAAGAGTCGTTGCAACACGCTAACATTTGCAATCGTTCTAAGCTGAAAAGCTGGTGTTGCGCGTTCATCGCCTCTGTGACGCCGTCTGTGTAAAGCAGAAGAAGATCGCCCGGATCTAGCTGGGTGGTGTGTTCTTCGAATGGGAGCTCATCCGTGATCCCAACGACAGGACCGCTGGGGGACAACAGCTCTTGGGAGCCATCCGAGCGCGATAGCACAGCAGGAACATGACCGGCATTGACGTACTTGAACTTGCCTGTCCGCAGCTCAAGGACCCCCAGGAACAGGGTGACAAACACGCTGGTGCGCTGTTGATGGTGACGCAATATGTAGCGGTTGATAGATGGCACCGCATTTAATACCTGATCCGGCTGGCCGTTTCGAGATTCTGAAAACGCTCGCAGCAGTGTGCGGATCAGCGCCATAAACAGGGCAGCGCCAACACCCTTACCGCTGACGTCCCCTATCGCCAGGCTCAGGTGAGTGTCGGACAGCTGAAACACATCGAAAAAATCCCCTGACACCTCACTAGCGGGCAAGAAACGTGTTGCAATTTCCCAACCGGGTATATATGGGAGACTGATCGGCATGAAGTCTGCTTGGATCTGACGGCCCAGCTCCATCTCCCGGCGGATGGCAGCCAAATAAGCTCGTTCCTGGTCACGCAGCCATTTCTTCTCCAGGGCAGCTGATACATGCGCCCGAAGCAGTATCTCGTTGATCGGCTTAGGCAAATAGTCCTCAGCACCCAACTCAACACATCTGACGATAGTTTCCATATCGTCTAATCCTGAAATCACTAAAACTGGAATGTGTTTCCACCGCAGGTTAGACCGGATATGTTCGAACACTTGTAATCCGTCCCTCCCGGGCATCATAAGATCGAGGAGGACGAGGTCAAAGTCGTTATCGTTGAGGCGTTCCAGCGCTTCACGTCCGTTGCTGGCTTGCACCACTGTATGCCCCATTTGCTGTAGCAGACGCGTCAACACACTCCGTTCTTGTTCGCTATCATCCACTACCAAGATATGGCCTTGGCGACGGCTGTTGTTATCCGGTTTGTCCATCTGGTTTCATCCACAAGGTTTGCTCATTATGATAGACCACCATGCCTGGACGCCCTCCCGGCATGCGGCGCACAAAACGTCTTTGGGTGATATCCACCAGTGCGGTCGTCGCGCCATCGTTCAGTGCCAATCGGGCTGCTTGTTCAATTACATGCTCAGGCACTTCACGGCCACCGCATTTGATGATGACATGAGGTCCCGGTTGACCGCGCACATGCAGCCACAGGTCATCTGGGCTTGCCAGCTTAAACGTGACCTCTTCGTTCTGTCGTGCATTCCGGCCTACGTAAACGGTGAAACCGCCTATCACCAAATGTCGTGGGCCACTCTTGGCTGCGCTGGTGTAGCGAGGTCGTGATATCCAACCTGCCTCGGCCAGCTCTTCACGCACTGCGTCGATTTCTGCGCGCGTCTGTGCCATGCGCAAATCGACAGCCAACTGGTCTAAATATGCTATTTCCGCTTCCAGCTCCGCAATGCGCGTCGGCAATCCCTGGGCGGCACGCATCACTTTTCGGTAGCGGTGGAAATAGATCTGGGCGTTTTCGATGATCGATCGTGTCGGGTCGAGAGTGATGCATCGCAGCGCACCTTCGTAGTCAGGCAGCATTGCTTGATCGGCACCTTGCTCAACCATATTTTGGTGGATCAGCAACAATTCGCCCGCTTCACGCAGCCAATGGATTTCTCGTTCATCCGGGATTTGGGCACGTACATTGGCTAAGGCTTGCTTGACGTGATGTTTAGCCGCATCAATAGCGCGCTGCACTTCACGACGTGCCGTGGCATAGGTGTCTTGTGAAGTGTGACCGGTGAAGAAACGTTCCATCGCGTCGCTGATGGTCGCTACCGGCTCGCTCCGCGAGCACTGCACAAGCGGGTAGGGCGCCCATGTAACTATCTTACCATGCTCATCCAGTCCGATATGAGGCTGCCACATCCCATTGATGAGTGGGGCGAATAATTCCGCAGCGCACTTTTCCGCGGCGCTCGGGTCGGCATCACGCACCAATGCCAGAGAGTTGCCGGTTGCTCGGGCAGCGATTTCACGTGCTAGGGTGGGACTAACTCCCAGCAGATGACTCGTCAATATGGAACACAGGGGTTGTTCTGGAGGCGCGGAACGCAACAATGTGGTCCAGTCCACCGCCACGGGGGGTTGGCGATTGGCCTGGGGTGGCGGCATTTGATATGGCTGTCCGGGCAGGGTGGCTCGCTTGCGGTTCATCTCTGGACCGACGCGCTTGATGGCATCGAGCACTCGGCCATCTGGGCCGACTAACACCAGGTTGCTGTAACGCTCCATTATCTCTGCTATCAGCTGACAACAGCCTTGTGCTCCTTCGAAATGGAAAATCAGGATGCGTTCCCAGGGTGGCTGTGTGACGTCTGTCATACGTGCACCACGCAGCCATTTGCGTAGGAGGAGCAATATAGGAGGTTCCACATCTGGGCCACGTCGGGGCTGCTCTGAGGGCAGCAATATGCGTGCAAGCTGAGGGTGAGCGGAGAGTAATAGATAATAACGTCGTCCGGCATAGAGCTCCAAGCTGATGGACAACTCGTCCAGCAGCATAATATGCTGGACACGTGCTCCTAGCAAGCGGTCCAGCTCATCTCGCAGACAAGCCAGGGTCAAGAAATCAACATGCATGGTTTACAGTATAGTGAAGCTGGATAGCGCTCGCAAAGCACGCTGCGAAGCGGGATCAAGTTTGTCGCTGATACGACATATGCCAATTGGGCATAGGAAGGGCTGAAGATAGCCGCTCACCTTCTTGCTCGTGTATAATGAAAGGTACTTGGGGCGTTTTGGAAAGGGAAGAGGATGGTCTGGAAAAGCCTTTGGCGGCGTCGCGCGCGCAGTCTCCTGACCGTGTTGGGGGTGTCCATCGGTGTGGCCGCCGTTGTGGTTTTAGGCGCTATGGCCGAGGGCCTTGCACAAGGCTATGCCGGCATGACGGGTGACGCCGATCTGTTGGTCATGCAAGCGAATGTCTACGACATTACCCTAAGCGCCTTGGATGAGGATCTCGGACCTCGCATCGCGCAGTTGCCAGGAGTGCGTAACGTCTCGGGTGTCATTGTGGGGCTCGTGGCACTTGAAAAGGTGCCTTATTTCTTTGTCAACGGTCACGATCCTGAGGGCGTGAGTATACGGCATTTTAGGATTGTCCAGGGCAATCGCCTGAGGCGCCCAGGGCAGATGCTACTGGGGCGCCAGGCAGCTACAAATTTAAAGAAGAGCATCGGGGATATTGTGAGATTGTTCAGCAAGCCGTTCTCTGTGGTTGGTATATATGAAACAGGACAGCTGTTCGAGGATAACGGGGCCGTAATCCCCCTGAGCGATGCACAGCGCATTCTGAAGAAGTCTCGTCGAGTGAGCTTTTTCGAGGTGCGCTTGTATGATCCCTCTGAAGCAGACAAGGCAAAACACTTGATTGAGGATTTGTCGCCTGAGGTGTCTGTGACAAAAGCTAGCGATTTGGCCAATGAACAGCAGACGGTTGCGACCATCCGTGGCATGGCGTGGGGGATCAGCATGATCGCTGTTCTCATTGGTGGGCTGGGCATGATGAACACGATGATCATGGCCGTGTTCGAGCAGACCCGCGAAATTGGGGTATTGAGGGCATTGGGGTGGCGTCGCTACCGTATTCTGGGATTAGTCTTAGGGCAGTCCATATGCCTGAGTCTATTGGGCGGTCTGGTGGGCACATTCATCGGGCTCGGTTTGATATGGATTGTCAATCGGACGCCTGCCATTGCGAGCATAGCGCCAGCCTCATTAAGGGCGGAGCTCCTCTTTCAGGGGTTGGTAATGGCATTCGCTCTGGGTTTTGTTGGAGGGGTTTATCCAGCATGGCGCGCAGCGAGTTTGAGACCTATCGAGGCGTTACGATATGAGATGAGCGCTGAGACGGGCAGAGAACCTGCTTGGGTGCTTCGTCTGAGCCTGACGTTGCGCGCTGTATGGAGACGTCGCACCCGTAGTCTGCTGACGATGATTGGCATCGCAATAGGCAGCGCGCTTATCCTGTCGCTGGGCGCCATCACAGAAGGTTCCATACGCCAGCTAAACGCTTTTGTGAGCCAGGGTGGAGCAGAGCTGGCAGCCGTGCAAGCCGGTGTTGCCGATATGGGCTACTCGGTGGTTGACGAGCGCGTGGGACGTGCGATTGCAGCAATGCCTGAGGTCGCATACGTATCGGGCATTCTATGGGGGGTCAGCACTGGAGAAGAGCTGCCTTTCCTCTTCATCTTGGGCATCGATCCGTCGGACCCATCACTGTCGCGCTACCGCATAGTACAGGGCCGCCCCATTGTTGCCCGTCATGAGGTGATGCTCGGGCATACTGCCGCTCGTAATCTGAAGAAAAACGTGGGAGACACCATCATTCTTCCGGGGGGTGTCTACCGAGTCGTGGGTATCTTCGAGACTGGCACCGCTTATGAAGATGCTGCTGGTGTGATCGCTCTGCGTGAGGCACAACGGGCATTTCAGAAACGTCATCAGGTGAGCTTATATCAAATTAAGCTGCATGATCCATCTCAAGCGCAAATGGTGCGTGACCTTATTGAATCGCGGCTGGCTGGTGAGGTATCGGTGTCCTTAAGCGCGGCATTTGGCGATAATTTGGCAGATTTCCAGAATACCAAGGCCATCATGAACGCGGTGTTCGCACTGGCGTTGATAGTCGGCGGAATTGTAGTGACCAACACAATGGTGATGTCGGTGATGGAACGCACCCGCGAAATCGGCACATTGCGCGCCCTCGGATGGTGCAAGGCGCGTGTACTTTGGATGGTGTTAAGTGAATCTTTGGTGCTGAGCGGGCTTGCTGGTGGGATAGGGCTCTTGATAGGTTTTGGGCTGACGTTGGTGCTGCAATCAGTCCCTGACTTCGGGGCGTTCCTGACTGCTGCCTACACGCTTCAACTTGTTGGGCAGTCGTTAGCAATTGCCCTCTCGTTGGGCCTTGTAGGTGGTTTGTATCCCGCCTGGCAAGCTGCGCGGCTGCAACCGGTGGAAGCGCTGCGATATGAGTGAATCAGCGCCAAATGGGCTGCAAGAGAAGAGCGGAACAGGAGCTGGCGAACAGCCAGTGGTTATCGCCACATATCAGCTGACGCGTTACTATGGCGATGGGGTTGTGGTACGCGCGTTGGATGGTGTGGACATGGTCGTCCATAGGGGAGAATTTCTTGCCGTCATGGGTCCCTCAGGCAGCGGCAAGAGCACCCTGTTGAATCTCCTTGGCGCATTAGATCGGCCTACCAGCGGGCGCGTTGTCGTGAACGGAGAAGACCTGGCAACGATCCGGGACATAGATCATTTCCGGGCACGCACTGTCGGGTTCGTCTTCCAGTTGCATAATTTGTTGCCCACGCTCACCGCACGCGAGAACGTTGAGGTGCCTATGTGTGGCCAGGGGATTAACAAGTCCAAGATGCGTCGGCGAGCAGAACATCTGCTCGAGCTGGTGGGATTGGCCGACCGTATGGATTACGTACCCGCTCAATTGTCCGGGGGGCAGCGCCAACGGGTGGCCGTCGCACGTGCTCTGGCCAACGACCCTGCAATTATCCTGGCCGATGAGCCCACCGGTAGCCTCGATACACAGAGCGGAAACGAGATTATGGACTTGTTTGAACACATCAGTCAGACGCAAGGGACCACGATCTTGGTTGTGACCCATGATCCCCGGGTAGCGCGACGCACGCGACGTATCCTGACCATGCGAGACGGCAAAATTGTGGATGACCATCCCGTCCAGGATGTTATATGGGAAGATCTGCGTGACTTGGCGCAATCAAGATTAGGTGAGATGCTGCTCAAGGGAGGAGATAAGGCGTTGCTGGAACGGTTGGGCGTGGTGACATCCGATAGTGCTATGGCTTTGGTGATGTTGCGCTCCTGGTTGTTGAGAGTTTCAAAAGGAAGTGATGAAACCGCATGAAAGATGAGATGCGGGATGATCTCTCAGCCGAGATGATCGCTACGGCACTGCGTACCCATTGGGTGGGTCGACCAACCATTTTCCGAAAGATGACTGGTTCGACCAATGATGATCTTAAGCAGCTGGCAGCGCAAGGTGCAACGGAGGGGACGCTGGTAGTCGCTGATGCGCAACTGTGCGGCCGCGGGCGTATGGGGCGAAAATGGGTCGCGCCAGCGCAATCTAGCCTTCTGTTCTCGCTCCTTTTTCGTCCCACTTTTCTGCTCTCGGACCGTGCTCAGTGGGTGACGATGGCCTGTGCACTGGCGGTAGCAGAGGCTGTGCATGAGGTGACCAGCTTGCGTCCCGACCTCAAGTGGCCGAACGACGTGCAGCTGTACGGCAGAAAATTGGCCGGAATCTTGACGGAACTGGAGATATCAGAGGGGAATGAAATAGCCTGGCTCGTCGTTGGTGTAGGGTTGAACGTCAATATAGAGTTCAGCCAGCTGCCCGAGCTAAAGGATATTGCCATCAGTCTCTCTGAAGCAATCGCTCATCCGATTGCTCGTCTGCCTTTGTTGATCTCTTTGCTCTCTCATGTAGAGAGACGCTACGAGGCATTGCGCGCAGGTTATAGTCCAGTGTCTGAGTGGGCAGAACATCTGCTGCCACTGGGCCAGGAGGTCACCGTGGTCGCACTTGATGATACTTTCTCAGGATTCGCGGAATCCGTGGACGAGACGGGAGCATTGTTTCTCCGTCTCAGCGATGGTCGTATCGTGCGCGTCCTCGCTGGAGACGTGACACTGCGACCAAAGACACCAGAGCTGAAAGGATAGCCGCACAAAGCGGTGTGATGGAGTCGTTCTAGCACTGTTTGGAATGGGCAAGGCACTGATTTCTTATTCTCACTCCTTGTCCCTAGCGATGGCTCGAGTTTGCTATGTAGCCGTGAGCAATGTATAGTGACAGTGCCTTTTGTACTGTATGTGCATCCTAGTGATCGGCGACTCTGTTTATCGGTGTTCGGTCAATCGGGCTGTTTCCTCCCTTCACTAGAATTGAGATGGT
Organism: Anaerolineae bacterium; assembly: GCA_036172345.1. Classification (GTDB taxonomy): domain Bacteria; phylum Chloroflexota; class Anaerolineae; order 4572-78; family NAK82; genus NAK82. The sequence goes on along the minus strand of JASFBB010000115.1, from coordinate 2,118 downwards.
GTCGTGAAATGAAATGCCCATTCTGTGGAGCTGCAGATACCCGAGTTGTGGACACGCGCGATGTGACCGACGGCGTCCGTCGCCGCCGTGAATGTGAGAAATGCAAACAGCGTTTCACCACTTATGAGCGGATTGCCAGTATCAATCTGTTAGTTGTTAAAAGAGATAAGCGGCGTGAGAAATTCGAACGTGACAAGATACTGAGCAGTATGCAGATCGCATGCAGCAAGCGCCCTGTGCCTGCTAGTGTCCTGGAAGAAGCGACACGCGAGATCGAGGCGGATCTATATGCGCTGGGCGAAGCGGAAGTGGAAAGTCAGGTGATCGGAGAGATGGTGATGGAGCGGTTGCGCCAGATTGACGACGTGGCGTATGTGCGTTTCGCCTCCGTATATCGTCAATTCGCCGATGTGGATCGTATGGTCGAGGAGATCGAGGCGCTTAAGGAGGCAAGACGGCGTGAAGAAGAACTGCGCAATCAGTTGCGACTGCCGCTCCAGACAATGTAAAAAGGCTTGTCTCAAGTTTTAAGGTTTTAGCCTCTCAAAACCATTGCCACGCGCGTCTATTTGTTGTATACTAGCTTTTGCCTGCGCGCTAGGGGTCGTGCAGCTATAAAGGTAATATACTATATCTAGTGAGGGTTCCCTGCTTCGGTAGTCCCAGAGGTGCTCTGATGATCTGCTTATATGGCCATCCTCCATATTTCAGGGTCACCGAACTGTCTTAGTATGACGGGAGACGGGACTGTCGCACTTATTGGTCTGACCTCACGTGCACTCGATAATATCTCGTCACTAGTTCCATCGCCGACATTGTGAGCGGACCGGCGGGACAATGGTGGCCAGGCGGCCAACAAGGGTTGAGCGTCGCTGTGAAAGAGCAGCGTTCTAATGAGCTCGCCTCTTAGTTGTGAGATGGCGCGTACAGTGGAGAAAACCACGTATTTATAGGGTGATTGATAAGAGGCAGTCCGGCGTTTTGCGAACGGGATAAAAAGTACCACTGGAGCTAAGTTGGGGACGGAAGTTTCTGTCAAGTCCAGTCCCCTTACCTTGGGCATATTATTCCGCTTGGAGAGATTATGATGTCTACTCAACCGATACCAACGGTTCAGGATAGTGGAGTGAGCATTACACCAGAGGGGCGAGGGGAAGATATAGATGAGCTCGCCTTGGATACTCCAATGGAGACAAGCGATCTCCATCCTCTGGGTCAAAAGATATTCTTGGATCGCTATGCCCTTAAGGAGGCCAACAAGGCGACCATTGTATCTGGTGATCTGGTGTTGGTCATTGTGGACATGAAGTCGGGCCAACGCGAGATGGGTGTCGTGCAAGAGGTGCACGGTGAGGAGGTCATTGTCGAGCTCTCCGGTGGGGAACGGGTGCGCCGCGCACTCGAGTACGTCGACAAGCCGCTCGAGACAAGGCCCGAGCAGATGTTAGACCGTGTCGCGCGTGGTATTGCCAGTGTCGAAGCACCTGAGCAAAGGGCTTTGTGGGAAAAGCGCTTCCGATGGCTGCTGTATGGGTGGAAGTTTATCCCGGGTGGGCGCATTCTCGCTGCAGCTGGTACTGATCAGAATCTCACCTATTATAACTGCTTCGTCCTCCCAAGCCCGGCCGATTCGCGCGGTGGGATCATCAAAACCCTCGCCCAGATGACCGAGATCATGTCCCGGGGGGGAGGGGTTGGGATCAACCTTTCCAGCTTGCGTCCACATTATGCTTATGTGCGTGGAGTCAATGGGCGATCCAGCGGGTCTGTCTCATGGGGCGCACTCTACAGCTTTGCTACCGGTTTGATCGAGCAGGGGGGCAGCCGACGCGGTGCTTTGATGCTCATCCTGAATGTCTGGCACCCCGACATCATGGAATTCATCGAATCGAAGCGCGTGATGGGGCGCATCACGAATGCGAACATCAGTGTCGGTGTCACCGACGCCTTTATGGAAGCGGTGAAGTCCGATGGCGACTGGGATTTGGTATTTCCGCTTACCACCTATCCTGACTACGATGAGACGTGGGATGGCGATCTGGACAAATGGCGGGCTGAAGGAAAACCAGTAGTAGTCTACAAGACCGTAAAGGCACGCCAGATATGGGATGCCATTAT
>JASFBB010000114.1:0-9634 GCA_036172345.1 Anaerolineae bacterium | reverse complement strand
TGGTTGGCGAAGCCGGAGACGAATGTAGTGGCGAGCAGGTTGATCATTGCGGGGGATGTGTTTCGCGAACAGCCGCTTTTCCCGTTGTGGGCGGCGGATGATTATATTTTGTTTCGTGGGTGTGACATCTGGCTGGGGGGCAGTGGGGGGAGCATTTGTGGCATCTGGCGTACACCTTCTTGGGCGACGGCTGGTGCGACGGGCTACAGTGTTCCGACTAAGATCACCGATCGGGATGACATTCCCACGGACACCAAGGGGGATCGGCTGGTGTTTATGAGTCTACGGGATGGCAACTGGGAGGTGTATGTGACGGGCATTGTGGGAGGGCCGGTGGTCAATCTGAGCAATCATCCTGGGGAGGATGGGTTGGGCACCTTGTCGCCGGATGGGCGATGGGTGGCATTTGTGTCGACGAGAGGTGGTCGTTGGGGGGTATGGGTAGTGCCGAGTGATGGTGGTGAGGCGAAGCCATTGTCGATTATTTTGCCTGGGTGGGGCAGTGGTATGCGCGACTGGACAACTGAACGTATCTCTTGGGGTCCGTGAGCTTTAGACGACATGATCCAAGACCAAGGCTCCACCGTGGTAGGAGTCCCTGCAACTCCACTGTTGGAGATTGTGCAGGGCAATGAGCAAGGGCGCATTGTGCGGCTGAAGCTCAGAACGCGCATCGGGCGAGAACGCGACAATGAGCTGGTGCTGACCGATCCACGCGTATCTCGGTACCACGCTGTCATTGAGTTGGATAACGGCCGATGGGTGATCCGCGACCAGAACAGTGCCAACGGCACCTTTGTCAATGGGAGACGTGTCAGCGTTGGCAAGGCACTTCGCCCTGACGATCATATCCAGATAGGCGATACCGAGATGATCTTCCATCCCTCTCGGGTAGGTGCTGGTGGACAAGTTGAGGCGGCTACCGTGCTGCGGCTTCCCGAGGCGGTTCCGATGCGTACACGGTCTTCCACTAACATACCAGTATGGAATTGGGTTTTGATTGCCCTGGGAAGCTTGCTCAGTGTAGCACTGTTGTTGTTTGTGATCTTCATTGCCACGGGGGATTGGAACCAGGTGTGGCTAATCCCTGGGCCGACCCCTGTCGCAGTAGATCTCACGTCAAGTGAGTTCATACTCGCTTACCAGGATGACTTCAGTAATCACGGCAGCGGTTGGGACGACGCGTTCGACCGCTATACTGTCAAGCAGTATGGTAACAATAAATATTACATCGAGGTGATGACCAGCAATTTGGTCGCTTGGGGATTGGCTAATCGCGATGTTGCGGACTTCCGGCTTGAAGTAGAAGCAACCCAAGAGTCCGGGCCCAACAACAACGGATACGGCGTTTTGTTCCGTTTCCAGGATCGCGAAAACTACTATCGTTTCGATGTGTCTGGCGAGGGATATTTCCTGCTCAGCAAATTCTTCCGTGGCGAATGGACCACCCTAATCCCTTGGACCCCTTCCCCAGTCCTGAACGTTGGTCAAGCGACCAATCGGCTGATGGTGGAAGCTTTGGGTGCGCGCATTCGTATATTCGCCAATGGTGTAGAGTTGGGGTGGGTGACGGATGGCTCCCTCTCTCATGGTAACTTTGGGGTCTTTGCCAATACGTTTTCGGAGCCCAACTTGGTGGTCAGCTTCGACAACATTAAGCTGTGGGTTCCGCGCGGTGAATCGATTGCGATCGTACCGACCCCGACGCCTACTGTGACACCCGCCCCTGCAACACCTACAAATACGATAAGTGCACCCATAGCTCCCTCACCGACATCGAGTATCCCTGCCATCGAAGCTACTACACCTGGGGTCACTGTCGCTCCAATCGCGGAGGGCTCACCAACTCCGCTTCTACTGCCCGAATATGTGTCCCGTAATGTGCCTCAGGCACGCAACCCGTCGCCTCTCCAGGGGCGTCTCTTCTTCCCGGTCTTCGATGCCGAGAGGCAGACCTATCACATTTATGCTGTGGATCTAAGTGACAATCGGCGAGACCGAGTTGTTGAGGATGCCAGCCAGCCCGATGTGAACTTCGACGGTCAGCGCATCGTCTTTCGGTCGTGGAGACATGACAATCGTGGTTTGATCGAGCGCGCTATCTCCGGTGGGCCCGAATGGCGTTTCAACGTGCACTTTGAAGCAGCGCGGCCCGTATTCGCTCCCGATGGCCAAATGTTCTTGTTCCACTCGCGCGAAGCAGGGGAGCCGGCCGCTGTCTACCGTACTGTCAGCGACCGCTATGAAGTATTGCGCCGTGAGAGCGCTCCAATCCAAGGACAATCGCCCGCTTGGGTGGATGGTACCCGCTTTGTCTATCAAGGATGTGTGGGGAACGCATGTGGGTTGATCATCAGCAACTTGGATGGTAGCTTTCCACAACAGATTACCCAAGACCCAGGCGATACTAACCCGGATGTCTCTCCTGATGGACAACAGGTCGTGTTCATGTCGCGCCGTAAGGGAAATTGGGATATCTACCGAGTGGAGGTGGATGGAAGCAATTTGATGCAACTCACCATCGACGAGGCAGACGATGGTCTGCCCGTCTGGTCCCCAGATGGCAAGATGATCGCCTTCGTCTCCAATCGTGACGGCATATGGGAGCTGTGGGTGATGGATGCAGATGGGGATAACCAGCGCCCTCTCTTCGCGCTAGAGGGATCGATCGATGGCGTGGTGGCCGCTGATATACGCAACTCGCGTGGTTGGCTTGAAGAACGCATCGCTTGGGGGCCGTAGCGGGAAGGGATCGACGTGGCCACACCTGCAATTTCAAGTCGGACGATTGATCATCTGCGCCTCTTTATCTTCGCTGTAGCGGGGACGCTTTTTATCGGGGGTGTGGCATTTACCATGCGTTATCAGGCTGCAACCGTGCCGCTTTTGGGGACGTCCACGCCTACTTCCACGATGACATCTACGCCGACGGCCACCTATACGCCTACAGCCACTCCGTCCCCGACCTCGACAGCGACCTACACTGCTGCACCTACGCGGACTCCCACTGTTGTCCGCACTCTCCCAGTGAGCAAGCGCTCTACCCGTCCGCCAAGACCTACGCCCACCCCGGGCACGCCCACACCAACCCCCACACCGCTGCCGCGTACCGTTTTGGCCAGCACACTGGACTTGCCGGATGCGACCCAGGCGCAAGATCATTTCTGGTTTGGGCGACCCTTTGATGGACAATTCACTACTTGGGGCAGTGCTTATTATCCCTTCGGCACCAATGCGCGTGGACAATATCTGTGGCATTACGGCATGGACATCCAAAATCCCTTTGGTACCCCAATCCTGGCGGTTGGAGAGGGGATTGTGGTGCGTGCAGGTCCGGATGACCGCCAGCTGTACGGCCCACGCCTCAACTTTTTCGGACAGGCAGTGCTGGTCCAGCATGACGTCACCTGGAATGGGTTGCCGGTTTTCACGCTCTACGGGCATGTCTCCAAAGTGCTCGTCCGAGAGGGCGAGCGAGTGCGGATGGGTCAGGTCATCGCCGAAGTGGGGCAAGGAGGTGTGGCACTAGGACCTCACTTACACCTGGAAGTGCGCGTGGGCAGCACCGACTACCGTGATGCGCGTAACCCAACTTTGTGGATCAAACCCGATCCCGGTTATGGCGTGGTGGCAGGGCGGGTGATCGACTCGCAGGGTTATGTGGTGCCGCAACAACTGGTATTATTATACCATGCCGAGGAGCCTGATCACTATTGGCGTGAAACCTTCACTTATCCGGACAATCTGTTCAAATCTGACCCGGCATGGGGTGAGCTGTTCGCCTTTGGCGATGTGCCGGTGGGGGCATATTTAGTGAAAACTCGTCTTGATGGACGAGTGTATAGTTGTCCGGTGTCGGTGCGAGATCAGGCAACCACTCTTGTGATCATCCGAGGTGGCGAGCAACCTGTTGTCATCACATCCGCCGCATCAGAGACACTACCTGCTCCATAGTGGTTTCTTGCGAAAGAAGAAGGGCGCCCATTCCGGACCCCAAATTTAAAGAGGGAGACAAGGGTATCGCTATGTACCGCGTTAGAAGATCATACTCCCCCGAACGTTCCTCTGAGCGCCCTAATCCTGCCCGGCGTCTGCCTATGTGGATTGTGTTGATCCTTCTGCTGGTGGTGTTGCTTCTATTAAGCAACGGGGTCACCTTTTATACCGATTATCTTTGGTATCATAGCGTCGGATTCTCCAACGTTTTCCTCATCTCGCTGAGCGGTCGGCTAAGTGTCTTCTTCGGCGCCGCGATCCCATTCGTGGCCATCTTTCTGGGAAATATACTCCTGGCACGTCATCTCTCCACTCGACAGCCACTCTACCGCGGTCAACGGCATGCGCTCGATGCGCCCATTTTCGGTTGGCTGATCGGGATTAGCGCATCATTCTTGGGAGTGCTCGTGGGGTTGGCCGCTGCACCGCGCTGGCTGGACTTCCAGCGTTTTTTCCATCAGGTGCCATTTGGGGTTGCTGATCCCCTCTTCGGGCTAGATGTCAGTTTTTTTGTTTTTAGCTTGCCGCTCTATCAATTCCTGCATGGCTGGCTGATTGCTGTGCTATTGCTCTCGCTTTTCGGCGTGGCCTTCCTTTACTTTGTGGCACAGCTGCCCCACCTGCGTGATGGCACGGCCAGCATCCTGCCCCATGTGCGCCTGCACATTTCCGTGCTTGGTGCTGCGCTTTTTGCCGCCATTGCGTGGGGACATAGTCTAGCGGCGTATGAACTGGTCTATTCACCGCGTGGAGTGGCTTTCGGCGCGAGCTATACTGACGTACACGTGGAACTGGTCGCGTTGCGGGTGATGTTCTGGATCGCGATCCTCATCGCCCTTATGTTGTTGGCCAATGTGTACTTGCGCCGTCTATGGTGGCCCATCCTCGGTGCAGCCGCTTGGATGATCATTGCTCTCTTCGCTCTTACCGTATTGCCAGGCATCGTGCAGCGTTATGTAGTGGAACCGAGTGAGCTCGCCTTGGAAGCACCCTATATCGCTTACAACATTTCCAGCACACGGCAGGCTTATGGGCTAGATCGGATTGAAGAACGTAATTTCGAGCACATTGCACCTTTGACTACTGGGGTCTTTTCCGAACACCAGCCCACCTTGCAGAATGTGCGTCTGTGGGACTACCGTCCTCTCAGCGAGACTTACCGTCAGATTCAAGAGATTCGCCCTTACTACCGCTTCGAAGACTTGGATGTGGATCGTTACCATATCAACGGCGACTATCGTCAGGTGATTATCGCGGCGCGCGAGCTGGATCAATCACGCTTGCAATCCCCTACTTGGATGAATCAGCATTTGCAGTTCACCCATGGTTATGGAGTAGTGATGAATCCGGTCAACGAAGTGCTGCCGGATGGGTTGCCGCCTCTATGGATCAAAGACCTGCCCCACACGATTACGGTGCCCATCACCCTCACGCGACCGGAAATCTATTTTGGCGAGCTGACCGACAATTACGTCTTTGTCAATACAGGTATTGAAGAGTTCGATTATCCGCGGGGAGAGGAGAACGTCTATACCATCTACCAAGAGGAGAGTGGCATTCGGTTGGATTCTTATCTCAAGCGGCTTGCCTGGTCCCTCCGTTTAGCCGACGTCAATGTGTTGCTCAGCGATTATATCACCCCGCAAACTCGATTACTGATCAACCGTCGGATTCATGAGCGCGTCAAACTGATAGCCCCGTTTCTGAGGTATGATGCAGATCCTTACATTGTGATTTGGAATGGGCGGCTTTACTGGATCCATGACGCTTATACCGTCACAGACCGCTACCCTTACTCCGAGCCGACGTCTGAGGGGATCAACTATATCCGTAATTCGGTCAAGGTGGTCACGGATGCCTACAACGGTACTATGGCCTTTTATGTCGTGGATGCCGAAGATCCGTTGGTGCGCACATATGCAGCGATCTTCCCAGGCCTTTTCACACCAGGCGAGGCGATGCCGGAGGGGCTGCGTGCCCATCTACGCTACCCTGAGGGGCTTTTTAACGTACAGGCTGCGATGTATCGCACCTATCATATGCGTGATGTGAACGTCTTCTACAATAAGGAAGATATGTGGAATATTCCCCGGGAGCTCTTTGCTGAACGACAGCAGCTGGTGGAGCCGTATTATGTGACGATCCAGCTTCCGGAGGGGATGCGGGAGGAGTTTATGCTCATCCAGCCTTTCACGCCCGCCAACAAGGACAATATGATTGCGTGGATTGCGGGACGTTGTGATGATCCCCATTACGGGAAGCTGATTGTCTATCGTTTTCCCAAACAAGAGTTGATCTTTGGCCCGCGCCAGATCGAAGCACGTATCGACCAAGTACCAGAAATATCTGCACAACTGTCGCTGTGGGGACAGCGCGGTTCACGCGTCATTCGCGGCAACTTGCTGGTTATCCTATTGGGATATTCATTGCTGTATGTGGAACCTCTGTACTTGCAAGCGGAGCAGGGACAGATACCGGAGCTGAAACGCGTGATTGTCGCATCGGGCGATCGTATTGTGATGGACGAGACGTTAGATCGTGCGTTGACCCGATTGGTGGGTGAAGGGTCGAGTATTATGGAGCATGCCCCGGCGGAGACGCGGTTCGCGGAGGGCGGAGGGGAAGAAGACACGCTGACGCGGCAGGTATATGAGATAGCACGCCAAGCGGATGCCCATTATAGTGCTGCCCGGGAAGCCTTACAGCGCGGTGACTGGGCACGTTATGGTGAGGAAATAGCCGCAGTCGAGCAGCTGATCAAGCAACTAGTGGCGCTGACACAGCCACTTCCAACACCAACCCCCACGTCTGCGCCCTGACCGATGCGGCTATTCCAGTGTGAGAAAGCGTTGTCGGCGGGTGGCCATCTCGTCCAGAATCGCTTTGATCTGGATAGGGGTTTCCCCCGGAATGCGTTCCACTTTGGAGCCAGTGGCGCGCAATCGTGCTTCTACCTCTCTCGGAATGCGATTGGAATCCCCCACCAGAGTTACATACTTAGCATATGTGGCGTCGTCGACCGAGAAGCCCATTGTGACGCGAAATTGGCCTATGTAACGTTCTGCAGCGCGCCACTCTTCGACCGCCCACTGGTTATCCGTCTGCCAGAACAGCAGGTAGTGATACAGCACCTTGGATGTCGGCTCAGGGGGGTGGGCGCTCTCCAAGATTCGTTCGGTCGCTTTGAGCAAGCGATCGCGCCATATTGTCTTCCACGTCATGCCAGGGCACTGGGTATTACGATAGTCACAATGGCCGCGTACCGCCTGCAGAGGAAGTTGCAGCGTGCTCAGCAGCCAGGCAAGCAGCTGGGCAGCGGCGTTCAGCTGGGGCTCGGGAGGGGGCTGCTCGCTGAAGTTGCCTGATAGGCAGATCCCGATACCTTCTTGATTGCCCACGGCACCGGCGTGGTATGAGACGACCTCCAGCGGCTGCGTCTGTTGGATGTGCCCCTCTGTGGTGATGAAGAAATGGTAACCGATGCCGGGCCATCCTTGCTGTTCCACATGATATTGAGCGATCTGGCGCACGTCCACGGAGGGAGGCACTACACTGTGGTGGATCACCAAACTCTTGATGGCTTCGCGCGTGCGCCTGGCATAGCGGCGCGTGGGATGCTGTGCAAGGGTCTCCATGATCTCTTCAATGGGCGGCTTGCGCGGCAGGGGTGCCGGTAATACTTCGACCGAGACTGTCTGGCCCGGATCACCCTGACGACCGAACCAAGTGATCCCTTCGTGCACCATTTCCCAACGCAGACGGTAGCGTCCTGCCGTCGCAGGTGACATCACCCGTGCCAATAGTTCCACCTCTTCTCCACTTGACACGTCGCGGGGCAGGTGGTTGTGATAGGCGACGGGCACCAGTACTTCGCGGTTATTTTCGTCGTACCAACGTGAAGCCAGACAGAAGGGGTTGGAGCCATTGTGGAACCAGGTGCGAGCTCCTTCGTTGCGCAACCGTGTCGGGACATAGATTGTTTCGCCGGCGACCATTTTGGCTGGGGTGTTCTGGGTGAGAAAGACAGCGCGGTATTCTGGCCGTGTCGGCAGCTGCCAACGATAGTTGTGGGCCAGGGCGCAGCGAAAATCTTCAATGACGGCAGGATGCTTCCGGATGCTCCACTTTTCAGCCTCATCCTCGGGCCCATCCCAACGATAAAGGACCAGACTACGAATCTGGCGTTCCGGATACTGTTGATTCCAGCGATCGATCTCGCTATAGGCAGCTTGAACCCATTCGCTGGGCGCCTCGCCATCCGGCCAGCCTGTCGCACCGCTCGTTTCATCAGGCAGGGGGCGCGCGTCAGTGATGAAGACGGGCACACGAGGCGGAATGATTGCCATACTATCTTGATACGTTTTAAACTCAGCGTGACGATCCGAAAGAGGTGGTTCCATCCTCTGTTCTGAGACGATACGCGCGGGATCATACCCGTGTGTATAGGCATGAATGGCTACTCCATCGTAGTTACCAGGGCCGAGCAACAATATCACATCCTGCTGATAGCGTACCCAATCGCCACGCCGATTACCTGGATATGTGGTGTCTGTGCAAAATGGTGCTGTGGCGGCAAGCAGCACTATGTCATCTTGATGGTACGGCTGGCTGCGAATCGCCTCGCGGCAACGTTTGTAACAGCGTGCATAGAGATGAGGAGAGATTATCTCCTCCTGTGGTGATCCATACCCTGGTCGCGCCTCGGCTGCGTTGGGGTGATTACCGATCACCCAGATGTGGCATCCTGATGAGCGTCGCACGAAGCTGGCGCAACGCGCAGCGAAGTTCTCATATAGGGTGGAATGCGGCAGAGTACCGGTGCCGCGGTTACCATGTTCTAATTGCACGATAACCCCGAAACCTTGTTTGGATAGATCTTCGTAGGAGCTGGTCGTGGTATCCTGTGGATCGTGCCCGATTACCTCTTGGATGAGCACCCACCCCCGACGTCCTGCACTTGCCATCAGCGTTTCGCCGCCGCGATCGTGGACACCGAACAGATACATAGATTCGCCGCTCGCGATCATGTTTGTCACCTCGTCAAAGACTTCCTCATTTTGTGACACCCTGCAACACGCGAATAAGAGGAGAGGGACACCGTTGCATCCCACGCATGAGACTCTCAATCCAAGAGCGCATACTGCATCAACTCGTTCTTCTTGAGGCTGATTGCATATAGCTTAGAGTGAATGAGACGGTTCGCTTGCACTGACGCCGCTCCTCTCCTATTGGGGAAAGATCCTCGACTATGCGACCAATTGTCCGCGCTTAATCACCCCCGCCACTGGATTGGCACCGAACTGATATATGAGATGGCGATAATCCGATTGTTCGAGGATGATCAGATCTGCCTGCTTGCCTACCTCAATGGAGCCGATCCGATCGCCTAATCCGAGTGCATATGCTGCATTGATCGTGCAAGCGTTAAGCGCTTCGGCAGGCAATAGCTTCTGGTATCGACATGCGATGGCCATTACCAACGGCAGGGAAGGACATGGTGCGGAGCCAGGGTTCAGGTCCGTTGCCAGGGCCACTGCCATCCCGGCATCGATCATAGCGCGGGCAGGGGCAAAGTGTGTATTCCCCATATGGAAGTTAACTGCTGGGAGTAGCACACCAATAGTCGGAGAGGCAGCCA
>JASFBB010000113.1:0-3843 GCA_036172345.1 Anaerolineae bacterium | reverse complement strand
ATTCGCATGCATGATCTCCGGCCGCTATGGACAGTTGCCAGTTATGCTGATAAGGAGAATGCTCTCTTCGTGACCACGGTGGATGCTCGAACGGGGGAGACCACCGTCTTGGCGCAGCAATAGTGGCGCGCCGGTGGGTATGGAGTGAGAGAGGAGGCACAGATGATGAAAATGGCACGATGGTGGGGTAAGGAAAAAGCATTACGGGGTCAAAGCTTGGTCGAAATGGCTTTTGTCGCACCTCTGCTGTTGCTTATGTTCATCGGGGTGCTCGAGGTGGGTTGGGCATTGCGCAACCAGGTGGTATTGCAGAACGCTACACGTGAAGCGGCACGCTTCGCCGCGCGCGGACGCTACCTCGACTTCAGCAAGACCGAGGTCGACCGCATCGGCTACCCCTATGTCGTGCAGCATGAGCTGGATAGCATCGCTGGCCAGATTCCGCTCAGCGTAGCGACCGGCAACGCCAACAGCACCATCATCATTTCCCATGTGCTGGTAGATACTGGGAAATGTGGGGGTGGAACATCGGACGACTTGGTGCTCTCGCCGCTTACGCCGGGCTATGGCCACTTTATGGCCACATTCGGGCTGCCGCAGGCGTCGCGCGTGGATTTCAATGCGCTCGTGCAGCAGATGAAAGACGAGAACGAGCGCTTCAACTGCGACTTGCAAGCGCGCAATCCGGACGCCATCCCTTCAGTCAACAGCGTGATCGTTGTGGAAAGTTTCTTTCCGCATCAGCTACTGGTTAATGTGCCGATCGTCTCGCGCTTCATCGCGGATCAAAACGGTGTCATCTGGTTGTACGCGCGCACAGTTATGCGCATCACCGCTGACGCGCGCGGTCAGGTATCCTCGGCAGGCGAGGGCTGTGAAGTCTACCCCATTGCGCTGCACACTTCGACGTTGGACGGACACCAGCCCGGTGATCCGTTAGGGGACATCTTCAATGGCGCTGGCAATGGTAACTTCGGTTGGATGCGCTGGAGCCCTGCGCCCGGCAACGAGAGCCAGACCTATCTGGTGGAAGAATTGCGCAACCCACGCCTTTCGGTCAACGAATTCGAAGACGCCAGCGATCCCAATGACCACACACTCAATGCCGGTGACTGGATTTGGGGTCTGACCGGCGTAGTGAACAGCGACGACGTGCGTGACGAGCTGCAGCGGTTGGTCAATAACCGCGTGGTGATGCGTATTCCGGTATGGGATACCGCGGCTGGCACCGGTTCCAACCTCTCCTACCGTGTGCAGCGCTTCGTGAAGATCCAGCTCACCGGTTTTGATCTGGATCACAAGACGATCTCTGCCATCTTTGTGGGTGAGGATCCGGATGCGTGCCCGGATGTTCCGTTGAGTGGCACGCCAACACCGCCGACGCCACTCACTCTCGCCTCGGACGGATTTGAGAGCGGTGATATCAACGGTGGCACAGGTTGGAGTGGCAGCTGGAATCTGAGCAATAGCAATGCGCAAATCGTTTCTCAGGATGATCCGCACAACGGCAACTACCACTTGCGCTTCCGTGGCGGTGCGGCCACGGCCACGCGCACGGTGAATCTATCCGGTGTTGTGGGCGCTCGTCTGCAATTCTGGTGGCGCGCCAGGGATTTCGAATTGGGAGACAATGCCGTTATCTCTGTCTATGATGGCGCTTGGCACTCTGTGCTTTTGGTGACCAACACCCAGGCCGATAATACGTACCGATTGGCGGATATCGACCTCTCGAGCTTCGTGATGATGGACGGCTTTCAGCTGCGCTTTGAGGTTAATATCGACTCGAGCAACGATTACTTTTACATAGATGATGTAGCGATCACAGGGCACCGCTAAGATGAACGTGAGATTGCACTTTTGGGACTCTGAGCAAGCGACGAGGTGAGAATGACTGACCGAGTAGGCTTACAGGAGGGACGCCTCTTTGGCCAGCGCGTGCCGGTACAATCCGGCCAAAGCTTCGTCTTGCTGGCGATCATCTTCATGGGACTGTTGGCGTTGCTGGGATTGGCGCTCGACTTAGGGCTGTTATATATCGAACGCATTTATATGAAGCGGGATGTAGACGCAGCGACGCTGGCCGGGGTGGTGGAGCTGCCGGATGAAGAGCAGGCGATGGCGCGTGCGATCGAATACCTACGCATAAACGGCTATAACATCGGTCAGGATGTGAACGTTATGGTGATGGGGTGCACGCGTGACAATCCGAGCGCTCAGATCAGCACGTTGAGCAACCGGGAAACCCCTTACGAGTACATTGCTGCTACAGTCAACCCACCACGTGCTACCTTTCTGTTCGATACATATTCCTTCCAGTCGCAACCGCGTCAGAGCAGCGATTGCGGGCGCTTCGGGAGTAGGACAGCTACCGGCACCGCCAGCAAAATTGCTATCACTGGCACCGTCAATGTGCCAATGAACTTTATGCAGTTCTTCGGCTATCGCTCGGTTCCGGCGCAAGACGCCGCGGTTGCCCAAAACATCACCAATCTGGACATTGTAGTTGTTTTCGACCGTTCTGGCTCGATGCAAGGGGACACGATTTGCTACCAGTGTTGGCAGGAGATAACCAATGATATCGTCAATTATCCGTTTCCGAACAACGGAGTATACAACCCTATCTCTTATACGTTGGTAATGAGCCGCAATCTGTGCAGCAGCACCCCGGAAGATTATGTGGACGGCAATGGGCGCCACTATGTGATTATCGAAGCCGAGCTCTACTCGCGCAACGACTCGAGTTACTATCGTGAAACACGCCAGACGGGTGTCGGTTACTGGGCGATGCAACGTGGTGTCACCGGATCCGGACGCAGCTCCAGCGTGGAAGGCGATCGTTCTGCCCATGTGGCGCACAACCCTTATTGGACTTATGGTCAATCTTCGCCGCCAGCACCATTGTTCGGGCGCTTTTACACCCTGCAAGATGCACAGCGCGGTGTGGCACCGCGGTTGGAATACGACCTCCGCGTGGGCTGGTCAGGTACTGCTTATATCTGGCTGCGCGCGCAAGGTGGTGGTAGCCAGTCTTTCTGGGTAAACCTGGTGAACGGCCGGTACTATCGTGACCCCAGCAAGATCTACTGGGCAGTGGACAGCAATCCACCGGTGGAGAGCAGCGCAGCGAATTCCTGTAATACCACATATGATTATGCTGGCTCCTCAAGCTGTTCTGGCAGCTGGAGCTGGATTCGTATCGGTTCCTTTAACGTGATCTCTGGCTCGCTGCATACGCTCAAGATTTGGGCAGGCAGTCCAGGTTACGAGATCGACAAAATCGTGATCACCAGCGATAACCGTACCGATTACAGCCAGATCGAGCCGCTCACACACGACTCAGGCCGCGGCCGGCCAGCCACTGTCGGCTCGGCGCGTGCGGGTGCCTGTGATCCTTGCAATCCCGTCTTCGGTCTGACAGTCAACCCAGAAGATTGCACCACGCCTTATTATCTGGTGACCGCGCGCACCAACCGTCTGAGTGATGATTTGTTCAGTGACTTCGAGCCACTGCGCACCTCACAGGAGGCGGTCAAGCGCTTTGTGCAGAAGCTCGATCCCCAGTTTGATCAGGTGGGCTTTGTTGCTTTCAACAATGACACACCATCGCGCACCGAGTTATCCTGCATCCGCCGTTATGGCCGAGCGTGTTATGACCCGTTAGTACAAAGTCCGCCTCTCAGCTACACCCAAGTCTTGCGGGCCATTGAAGAGCAAACTGCCAATGGTGGCACCGACATCGCCGATGCGATGCGCAGCGGTCTGGGGGTGCTGGGTCTCAATGTGGATGGTTTACCAGGTTGGAATAACGACTGTACCGGCGGTGCCAATTCTGCGTGCGGACGC
>JASFBB010000112.1:0-30574 GCA_036172345.1 Anaerolineae bacterium | reverse complement strand
AACCGCGCCACGCGCGTAAGTAAGCGGGCCCAAACCGAGCCGCGCACGTAAGTAAGCGGCCCAAACCGCGCCGCGCACGTGAGCAAGCGGCACGTCAAACCGCTCCCTGACGGTCGCGGCTCGGACACACCAAACCGCGCCGCGCGCGTCAGCCAGCGGCCAGGATTACCGCTCCCTGACGGTCGCGGCTCGGATAATGCTCGCGGTTCCGATAACTGGCGCAATCCCAGACCGCTGCTTCTATTCATCCCCAAATTGAAATACACCCTGCTAGCTACCCCAACTTGCCACATCGCCCCACTGGCCGTATACTTGCTACTCTATGAAGGCCAGAGGCTTCGCCCTACAAACGCTCGTGACTGGCATATCCTCAACTCCGATTCGGGCAATGAGCCTATGACGATCCTTATCAGGTTGATCGCCAATTACGCCATCTGGCTGTACTTGTTCCTGATGCTGGTTGCTTTTCTCTTCCTGCGCGCTTATATAGTAGCGCGGCGCGAGCGGGACAACGCCATTTTCACCCTGGAACGTGAGGCGGCCAAGGGGCGCATGGCGCAGGCCACCACCGGCTTGCTGTTCACCTTGATCGCAGTGGGCGTCGTCTTCTACATTTCCCACTTCTTGGTGGCCAAGATACCGCAGCCCGAGATCACCCCCACACCCACTATGCTCATCGTGTTCCCGCCCACACCCACGCCACCTCCGCTGTTACCCACGCCTACCCCTACTGCCACGGCCACGCCACGGCCTCGCCCCACGGTCGTAGCGACCCCAACCGACACGCCCACGCCCGAGAAGCCACCCGTGGTGCCGGCAAATTGCCCCAACCCCGGCGTGCGCATCTCGGAACCGGGCGACGGGGCAACGGTGTCGGGTGTGATCCAGCTGGTCGGGTCGGCCAACATCCCCGATTTCGAGTACTATAAGTTCGAGTTCCGCAGCGGTGGGTTTGGTGATTGGACGTTCATCCAGCGCTTCGACCAGCCCATCAGCGGTGGCATCCTGGGGGCGTGGGACACCCGTTCTGTGCCGCCGGGTGAATACGAGTTCCGTCTCGTGGTGGTGGATAAGACGGGGAATTATCCCCCTCCTTGCGCCCTGCGCCTGATCGTCCAGCCGTAGGGGGTTGCACCTGTCACCGGATGCGCCAGATGCGCACCGGCTGACCTTGTGCATCGCTGAAGGTGTGCATGAGCTGCAGGTCGGAATGTGTCTGTATCCCTTCATAGAGCGCGGCTAATGGAGTTGGACGGTTCGCGTCCAATACCAGATAGCGTGC
Source organism: Anaerolineae bacterium (assembly GCA_036172345.1). Classification (GTDB taxonomy): domain Bacteria; phylum Chloroflexota; class Anaerolineae; order 4572-78; family NAK82; genus NAK82. The sequence goes on along the minus strand of JASFBB010000112.1, from coordinate 29,292 downwards.
CCCATACCGGCGCGCAACTGTCACAACGATCTCAGGCGGTTCATTCGGCACCACAATGGCCGGGATGCCGCTCACATACCACCAGCCGGGAGGATCGCCGATCATCACCAGCGCATTCGATCCATAGTGCGTGCGCAGCCAGTCTGCCCCCTGAAGATGGCCGCTATCAATCTGTCGCCAGCGCGTGGAAACCGCTAACCCGCGGTAGAGGACCACGCCGCTGATCAGCACGGCCAGCATCACCATCCCGCTAGCAAACGCGCGCCGCGCTGTCTCGGGTTGCCAGGTGGAGCGCCGCGCTGCCACCCGGCGGATCACATCGTCCAACCCCACCAGCGCCGCAGCATACATGAAGGGAAGCACAGCACCGCCCGAATGGAAGAGACCGCCACGTGGGCCAGGGAAGGTAAACACGAAGGTCATTATCACGAACAAGGCCAGTGCATAACTGCCCACCAACCGCAACAAGGGATGACGGCGCAGTTGCCAGGCGCCCCACACCGCCAACGGCGCCAGAAAGACCATCCCCCACACCGCTACGACGGTTTGCACATTCAGCCACAGCGCTTCCAGCTTGGAACGCAGGATGTTGTCCCATCCCCAGGCCAGATAGTGCTCCGGCGATGGAGGCCGCCCGTAGTGGAACAGCTCGTCGTAGCGGGTGAGCCAGATGGACTGCGCACCGTAGGTCGGCCACGGAGTCCCCACCACCAGCCTATTGCGCACCATCCACGGCAGCATCACGCCGATGAAGCTGCCGATTATCAATGCAAATGCTTCGAGCGCGCGCATTGGGGTATGGCGCAAACGCGCGACTGTCCAGGCAACACATATCACCACCAACAAAACCCCGTCCGCGCGCGACAGCTGGGCCAGCGCAGCCATAGCACCCGCCAAAATGCACCAGCGCCCGCCACGTCCAACGGCATCCCGCTCAAACGCTTCCCAGGCGCGCCACGTGGCGATCAGGCAGACACTGCCCGCCAGCGCAAACGGGGTGAAGTTGTCCGTGTGCGTCCAGTAGGGCACAAAGAAGCCGCTGAAGATTGCCAGCAACCCGGCGACCAAGGCATAGAGGCGATGCGATGGGATCCGGCGGGCGACGTAGTAGCTGATGAGGGGCAACAATGTGGACAGAAGAATAAAGGGCACCTGTGCGGCGCGATAGCTCTGGCCCAAAAGGATGATCCCCAACCAGGCCAGCAGCGTTGGCAAGGGCATCCAGTACAGATGGCTGGGATGGGGTAGACCGGATGGGTCGTCCAGGTAGTTCCACAGAAAGGGTTCATGGAGGCCGTTGCCATGTGCCAGATTGAGCGCAATGTCATAGCTATAGGCAGCGTCCATATAGCCGGGATGCTGCATCGGCAGTGTCACCAACCCGCGCACCGCCCAGCTCACCAGGAGCAGCCCTATCAGCGCTCTGTAGTCTGCCTGCTCCCAAGCTCGTCCCCAATCGTTGCGAAGCGGTTTCCTCACCCTCACAGTGTGTCGGTCCGTTGTGTGGCGAGATCTCTCGAGATATAGGGCTGGAATCCCATAATGGCACGCCAGCTGCCGGCAAAATGCCATCTTCGTATGAGGAGATTGCCCCAGAGTATCAGGGGGAATAGGTGTCCCAGATACCAGCACCCATCTCCATACCAGTTGGCGAGCAGCGGCAGCCAGGATACCGCACAAGCGAGCACCGCGATCCCCTGCCCTAGGCGTGCCAGCGCTGGCACTACCAGCAGATAGTGGTACGGGTGCAAATAGGGCATCACAAATGTGCCGGCCAGCATCAGCATATCAACGTCCCCGCGCGAAAGCCACAACATCACCGGCGCGATGAGCAGCGACCACGGCCATAGGTGAATGTCGTGCGGCTGCTGCCAGGCGGAAAATTCCGCAATGCCCAACATGTCCAGCGGCCACAATCCCCAAATCACCATCGAGATTGCCAGCCAGATGATCAAGGCGAAAGAGTAGCGCTTATTGGCCAGGCAAGCCAGATAGGACACCTGTGATTTGATAGTTGCCAGGGGGATGAGCCAGGGCAGACCGGTGACGCCGAAAAGCGCTACTCCATCCACTTGCCCCAGGAACAGAGCCCAGAATACGGGCAAGGTGAGGCACGCACTGGCCGCTGCGATAGGCGTGCTTTTTCGCTGATAAAGCGCCAGCGCCAGGCCGGCGAGTGTCAGCCCGACCAGGATCGGCCAGCCCAGGTAGGCCACCAGCACAATCCAAGGGGGATAATAAGAGGTGCCGTATGTACGTTGGCTTAAACTGAAGTAATGCTGCCAATCGTAACCCATCAAACCTTCTGGTGATAGCCACATCCCCACTGCGCTGTAAACAACAATGCTGGGGAGGGCAAACATCACATAATCGCGCGGCGCAAGGCGACGGATCGGATCGTGCATAGGGGGGAAGAGGATACATTCCAGGCGCTGCCAGAAGGTGGAAGGTGTCGCTTCGCAGTCTGCCTCTGCGATGAGCACCGACCACAAGATATGCAGGTGACGTAACCATGGATTGGAGGGACGTTCCACGGATATCCAGCCGTTTTTTTGCGAACCTGAGAAAGCGCTTTCTAAATGGTGCAAGCAGTGCCCGGCACCCTTTATCGGTGGATGCTCCAATATGCCCGGTTGTTGTTCGTCACATCAGGCATGCCCATCTTGTCCTTCTGTGTGGACGAGCGGCCCGGCCTCCACGGCGTCCAGGAAGCGCTCCACTTGATAACCGCACCGTTGCGCCTGCTCTTCCCAGCTTTGCAAGACGGCCTCAACCTGCCCCAGCATGGGGGCTATCCCTTCTGCGGGCACAGATGGATCGCAATGAAGGCCGATCGGGACGGTCAAGCGCAGCCACCACAGGAGCTGCTCGAAGGACTCCCGATGAAACCATAGCACACCTTGATAACGGTTCACGCCCAAGAATCGTTGGACATCGCCGTCGGCAAACAATGTGCGCAATAGGTGGCGCACCCCTAAGTGCGAAGTTGTCGGGGCGGGCGCGGCGGATGAGCGAGCGGCTGACGGGGAGGAGAGATCCAACATAGTCCACCAATCGCCATAGGAGACCAGCCACTTAACCCCTAGTACGGCACGCTCGGCTGACGCTTCATCTATTGCGAGCACGCGGCAGAACGCTTCGCTCAAACGTCTGCCCAATCCCCATTCGTCCATCCAGCTGCGGCTGAGTGCGGCATTGTGGTTTGCATCTACAACCTGAGCCAACCGATGCACGATGAGCCAGCCGTACAGTGTGGCGCGCATTAATGGATCGTCCCAAGAACAGACGGCGCGGAAGCCTTGTCCCGTCGTATAAGGGGGCTTGTGGAGCAGCTGCTGAGCTGCCTCTATCTCGCACCGCAACCGGGCAAGGATTGCTCGCTCATCCCCTTGATCATCGGTGTGGGTTTTGATCGCTTGCAGCAGCATGCGCAAGCGCTCTTCCAACGCCTCCCACCACGCCGCATCGTCAGCGGTCGGCTGCTCCAGGCACCACCAGCGCAGTAGAGGCGGCTCCAGCAGCGTCTCAAAGCACAGTAATACAGGTTGCAACAAGAGCTCGCGCATGGCTACAGCGAGGTCCGGCACACCGCGCCCGGCCAGATAGGCGGTCAGACGGGCATAATGTCCCTCTGGGTCATCCTGTACCTGGCGCCAATCGAGAAAGACGTGACGTTTGTAAGCGCCCAGTTCGACGTATAACCCTTGGGAGCACAACTCCTGGTTGCTGCGAATGTATTCCAGCCCGCTCCCATGATCACGAAAAATGGAGAACCAACCCGGAGCGCGATGCAGGCCCAGCCCTTGTCCCAAAGTGTCCTGCACCAGGCGACGCTCGTCCCCGTGATCGCTCTTGACCGAGTAGGCAGCCGAGGTGCGGATCCAGCCACGTGCCTCGGCGAAGCGATTGTTGTAGATGACCAATGCACGCTCGTCTCCGCAGCGGTTGGAATAGGCAAAGACATCCTCGTTCACCCTGCCATCCGGGTTGAAGAAGTCGTACAAACGGAAGTGTTGCACTTCGGAGAAAAGATGGCGCCGATGCAGCAGGGGGAAGATCTCGCGGCGGTGGCGCTCGATCAGCCATTCGTCAGGCTGCTCGTCCCAATAGGCGCGCCGGTATTCCATGCCGTACTTCTCGGCGAACCCCTCTATCTGGCCATGCCCAAACATCGGCAGACCCGGCATCGTAACCATCATAGTGCATACGCCGAAATACTTGTCGTCCTTGCCGAACTGATCCACCGCGGTGCGTTCGTCTGGGTTGTTCATAAAATTGACGAAGCGTTTAAGGATTTCGGGATCGAACTCCAATGTGTTCTTAATCACGCTGCGATATTTGGCGTTCTCTTCGTCGCGCAGCATGTTCATAAAGGCGCTGTTGTACACCCGGTGCATGCCCAGGGTGCGCACAAAATAGCCTTCCATCAGCCAGAAAGCTTCGGCCAGCAGCAGCGTATCCGGCACCTCCTGAGCGACGCGATCCACCACTTCGCGCCAGAATTCGTTGGGCATGGCAGCATCGAACTCGGCGCGCGTCATAGCGTGATCGGAACGCGAGGGGATGTCTCCCCCCGTGCCCGGCTCCGGGAACCACAGGCGCTGATAATGCCGTTTGGTGAGCGTCATGGCCGCGTCGAAGCGGATAATAGGGAAACGCCGTGCCACCTCCAAGATGACCTGGATCACCGCTTCGCGCACTTCGGGCTTCAGATAGTTGAGCTGCGCGGTGTCGTTCCATGGCATGCTGGTGCCGTCATTGCCGTGGTAGATGTAGCGCACCGCGCCGGTTCGGCGATCCAGGCGCTTGAACACCACCGCCGCGTCGCTGCGATCGTAATAATGATCCTCGATAAAAATACTAACCCATTCGTCCTGAGAGAGGTCTGGTCCGTTGAAGGTGTAGCCAGCAAAGGGGCTGTAATCCTGGCCGATGAACCAGTCGGGATGCTCGATCACCCACTTCGAATCAATGGCCATGTGGTTGGGCACCATATCACTGGCCAGGCGGATGCCATATCGCCAGGCGCGGTGGCGCAGGTCCAACAGCGCCTGTTCACCGCCCAGCTCGGCGGCAATCTGATAATCGTACAAAGCATAGGCAGAAGCAGTTGCCTCGGGGTTGCCGCACAGCTGCTTGATGCGCTGTGAGGCGCGGCTGCGCTCCCACAATCCGATCAGCCACAGGCCGGTGAACCCCCATTCCGCCAGGGTCGCCAACTCCTGGTCGGGGATCTGATCCAGTCGCTGGATGGGGCGTCCATACTTGCGCGACAGTTGATCTAGCCATACGTAGGTGTTCTTGGCGATCAGCACCAGGCGGGGCATCCACTCGCGATCTGGACTGAAGCGTTCCGCTTCCAGCTCGAGGCCAGTGTACTCATACACACGCGCCGGGCCCGGCCCTGGGAAGATGGGACGTTCTTCCTCGCGAATCAGGTCCAGGCTGCTCAGCATGCGGAAGATGTAACCTCCCAGCAATGCGCCCCAGCGCGTGCGGATATATTCCAGCTGACCGGGCAGCGAGTGCGGCACGGCAATCGCGGGGCTGCGCAGCATGTCCACCAGGTTCTGATTGTCCGGGCCGAAACGGGGTTGAGTCTCAAAGAAGGCGTGCAGCTCGGTGATGAGCTGCGTATAAGCGGTCTCGCGCTCCAGTTGTTCGTCGTCGAACAGCTCCAGGAAAGGCGCAAAGGCGGGATTGACATTGGCCAGCCAGAGCAACAGCAGCTCTTCCAGGGCGATGTTGCGGTGTGGCACCCCGTCGCTCTCACCGGCCAGATAGGCATCCAACCCGATCTCGCGTCGATAAACCGCCAGGGGAGGGAATTCCTCGCTGAAGCGGCGCAGCGTTTGCCCCACCGTCTCCCGTCCGAGGCGCTGTTCCAGCCATGTGAGCGCTTGCGACATCACCGTGGGATTCTCCTGTTGGCGATATAGCTCCACGACGTAATGGAGGATCTCATCGATCAGCCCCATGGCGTTCAGCTGACCGGCGCGGATGGCTTGTTCGGGGAAGCGTGCCAGGTCGCGCGCGCGATTGATGCGCTGGGCAAACATACGCGCTGCATGAAAATTGGCCAGGATGACGTTACCGCTCAACTGGAAGAGCGAGTCGTCGAAGCGATAACGCTCTCGAGCCAGGCGGGAAACGTGAAATTCTCTCGTCACAAAGCTCCCTGTCTTACACCGCCGCCAGCCTAGATGAAGGCCAGCGGCGGTGTCAACTTTCACAGTGGATGGCATCCGCTCGCCGAGATAGCGAAAAAAGGACCTGTCGGGAATACTACGCGACGCCCAGCAATTGTTTCGCCTTGCGCACGGCGCTGCTGGCATCTGGCGCGTATCCGTCGGCGCCGATCTCATCGGCATAGTCCTGCGTGATAGGCGCGCCGCCGATCATCACCTTGATCTTGCCATGCAGTCCGGCCTCTTTCAGCGTTTCGATGGTGGTCTTCATGCCGGGCATAGTGGTGGTCAGGAGCGCCGAGAGGCCGATGATGTCGGCGTTCTGCTCGCGGGCGGTGTCCACGAACTTCTGGGCGCTGACATCCACACCCAGGTCAATCACCTCGAAGCCGGCACCCTCCAGCATCATCTTGACCAGATTCTTGCCGATGTCGTGCAGGTCGCCTTGCACCGTGCCGATGACCACCTTGCCCAGCGTCTTGACATCTGCCTTGACAAGCTCAGGGCGCAGGATGTTCATCGCGGCCTGCATTGCACGTGCGGAAATGAGCATCTCGGGCACGAACTTCTCGCCCTCTTCGAAGAGGCGCCCCACCTCCGCCATAGCCGGGATGCACGCCTTGTGCAAGATGTCCTCTGCCTTGATTCCCACCTTAAGGGCGGCTTCCGTTTCGGCAGCCGCTTTCTTGGCGTCGCCATTGAGTACTGCGTTGTAAATGTTTTCGAGACTCATAGTGCTTTCTCCTTTTCGTTCAAGATTTCAATGTATGTTTTGTCAGCCCGTTATTGGGGCAGACATCGCCTCCCTATCCTCTTCCGATGGCCGCTCAAACCCGCTGAGGGGTTATGCCCGTTGTCGCTCAGGCGCGCGTGCATATCGCCCATACTTGAGCACCGCCTGAGCCATCACCCAGACATTCTGCGGTGGCACTCCTTCCGTGATGGGGCCGCTGGCACCCAACACGTAACCACCTCCGGGTGCCAATTGCTCGCATGCCTCACGCACCGCTTCTTCAATCTTCTCCCAGCTGCCATATGTCAGCAGCGAAAGGGGGATGCCCCCTATGAAAGCCATCCTGCCGTGCCATTGGTGTTTCAGATGCACCAGGTCATTGCATTCCGGTTCCATAGGCAGTACAGCGTCAAAGCCGATGCGCTCCAAAATGGGCAGCACCTTTTCCATGCGTCCGCGCGTGTAAAGGCCGATCGGTTTGCCATGTTCTTTGGCAGGTGCGATCAGCTGCTGCATGCGGGGCACGAACATCTCTTCGAACATATCGGGGCGGATCATCAGGCCGACGTTGTGTGCGATCTCATCCTTGACCAACACAAACGCCAGGTCGTTTGCGAAACGGTCACACACAGCGCGCATGACGCGCTGCTGATGTTCAAGCAGGATGTTCATCAGCGCTTCCAGAAAAGGACGGTCGTCATAAAATAGGTAGAGTGCTTCGATCGTGCCTATGGCGCGCATCGCACAATCAAAGAAGGAAGAAAAACTGGCCACAATGCCCACCCCAGTGCCCTGCGCTGCGCGCAGATAGCGTTCTAAGACATCCAGTTGATCGGCCAGCACAGGTGGGGGCTCCAGCTTGTCAAGGTCGCTCCAGCTGCGCACCGAGCCACCCACGTAGCACATTGAGCCGTCAGAAGAACAGGCGAAGAGGTTGTTCGGCTGCCAGATGAAATTACATGCCACCGCATCCATACCCAACCGGACGGCGAATTCCACATGGTCTCCGGGGATGCCGGGTGGCCAATCAGGCGCCCGATTGGGCAAGGCATCGCGCAAAGGACGGCCCAGTATATATTCGTACACAGTGCGACTTGTCACCCAAAGATTCAGGTGGGGCGCCCGATCGGCTTCCTTATGATGCAGGACACGGAGTAGCCGTTCGAGGTTTGGCCTGTCATAATCGGTGGATCGGAGGGCTTGTCTTGCAAGTCCTATGTCGGCCCGATCAAGCCATGCATATCCCGCATAGCGCTCCGTCTCACTTAAAGGTTTAATCAACACACCCTGTGCCATCGGGGTATGGGGAATGGAGAGGGATAAATGGGGCCGCTCGTCGACGTGCTGAGGGTGGTATCCGCACGAGTAGCGCACGATCAAACGGGTGGGCAATACGACATGGCGCGGGGGCAAGAATTGCGTGCTGTGCAGGCGGCTGAAAAGCAGTTGCGCGGCATTACTGCCCATCTCATAGCCCGGCTGGGCGACCACCGTCATAAAGGGGAGGGAGATCGAGGGCATTCCGAGGTCGTCGAAGCAAACCAGTGCTACATCCTCCGGCACGCGCAATCCATGGCGTTGCAACGCATCCAGGGCGCCGAGCGCCAGGGCGCTGTTCACTGCCAAGATGGCGTCGCATGGAATCCCTCCATCGAGCAGCTGATCGGTCATATGCGTGCCGGAGACAGCACGGAGTTCGCCTCGCTGGATCAGCTGGGGGTCGATGGGCAGGCCCGCCTCCTGAAGCGCCAAACAGTAACCAGCCACGCAGTCGTCGGCCGATGAAAGGGCGAGCGGACCCGATAATATGGCGATGTGTGTGCGGCCCAGCGTTACCAAATGATGTACCAGCGCACGCGCTCCCGCTGCCACGTCGGTGGTCACGGCGTCGGTATCCCAACCTTGGAAGACTCGCTCCACAGCAACCACCGGGATACCTTGCTCTTGGAGTGGGATGAGATCGCGCGTGTCTGCCTCGCAGGGTGCGATGATCAACCCCTCGACGCGCTGGCTGAGCATCGTCTGGAGATATTGTGCCTGCCAGGTTGGATTCTCATCGGTATTGCCCAGGAAGACCGCATATCCGTGGCTGCGTGCCGCATCCTCCACGCCGCGCGCCACCGCCGTCCACAGAGGATTGCCGATATCGGGCAGTATCAACCCTAATGTGCCGGTACGACGTGAGCGCAAGCCGCGCGCCACCACGTTGGGAACGTAGCCCAGCTCAGCGATGACGCGCTCTACGGCGTCACGGGTGGCGGGATGGACGTGTGCTGTGCCGTTGAGCACCCGGGATACGGTGACAGGGGAAACCCCCGCGCGACGCGCGACATCTGCGATGGTAGGCACGCTTTCTCCCTTATAATGCACTGAAGTAAGAATATGCCTAAAGCATCCAGAGTCTCAAGGAGCTCAAAAGGTCTCGCGCGCCCCCGGTCCTGTATATCGATCCGGGGATTGAAAACGATAGCATGATATCGTTTTCAATCCCATGATAGCAGAATCTTGACTCTATGTCAAACTATAGGGTCACCTATCAGGCGGGGGAATGGTTGCATTACACGCTGTTTGTGCTACAATTCTCGTGCTGCCACTATATGCCAACACGGTAACGATGCGGAGGACATCGAGGTAGAACGGTGAGACGTGCCCCTATTCCCAAGCCAGATGTGCGCAAACCACGTGTGGTGTTTAACCCAAGTGCCTATCGCGGCTTTCAACGCGGCGTGAACTTGATCGCTGAGGCGGTGCGCCCGACGCTCGGGCCGCTGCCGTGCAAAGTGGCCGTGGCACGCACGGCGCTCAGCCTCCCGCCGGAAATGCTCGACAACGGCGCGTTGATCGCGCGGCGCATCCAGGAAATCCCGCGTCGCAATGAGGATATGGGCGCGATGTTCCTGCGCCACGTCCTATGGCGGCTCCAGGACGACGTGGGCGATGGGACGGCAACCGCCGCCGTCCTGTTCCAGTCCCTGTACAACCAGAGCCTGCGCTACATCGTGGCGGGCGGCAATCCGATTGCTCTGCGGCACGCTTTTGAGGCGGCAATCCCCTTCGTGCGCAGTGAACTCGATGCGATGACCTTCCAGGTACAGGGTGCGACGCAGCTCGCGCAGCTGGCCGAATCCATCTGCCACGATCACGAGCTCGCCACCATCCTGGGCGAGGTTCACGACATCATCGGCGAGTATGGCCAGCTGGACATTCGAGACGGCCGTCGTCATGAGATCGAGCGCGAATACGTCGAAGGCACCTACTGGAACAGCGGCGTGTTGTCGCCGGATATGATCACCAACCATAGCACCCTGCGGGTGGATCTGCAGGATGCAGCCATCCTGATCAGCGACCTGGCGATGAAAGAGCCGCGCGAGTTGGTGCCGGTTCTGGAAACCGTGCGCCGTGCCGGCATCCGCGCCTTGATGATCACGGTGGATGAGATGTCCCCATCCGTGCGCGGCCTTTTGCTGGCGAACCGCCGACCAGGTACGTTTGACCTGGCAGCGGTGCGCACACCGGAGAGCAGGCGCACCGAAGGGCGCATGGTGATGGAGGATATGGCCGCTTTGACCGGTGGCCGCCCGCTGATCCACGACGCCGGTGAGACGCTCAATGACTTCCGCCTCGAACGTCTGGGATATGCTCGCTTGATATGGGCGGATAAGACCAAGTTCGGAATTATCGGCGGCAAGGGCGACCCCAGGGCGCTGCAAGCACACGTGGACAATCTGAAGGGGGCTTTTGCACGTGCGCGCGACGTGGACGAGCGCAAGCGGTTGCGCGAGCGCATCGGGCGACTGTTAGGCGGTTCTGCCGTGTTGTGGGTGGGAGGATTGGGCCCGTCCCACATCGAAGCACGCAAATCGCTGGCCATCTATACCTCCGACACCTTGCGCGGTATCCTGCGTGAGGGGGTGGTGCCGGGGGGTGGCACGGCGTTGCTGGATTGTGTGCCTGGACTGCGTGCTCGCCTCGAGCAGGCATCCGACGCCGATGAGCGCGCTGCCTATCGCATCCTGGCCCAGGCGTTCGAGACGCCGATGCGCACCATCGTTGCCAACGCCGGCTATGATGCCAGCGAGGTGCTCGCCGAGGTCAAGCTGGCCGGACGGGGTCACGGCTTTGACGTGCGCAGCGGACGAGTAGTGCGTATGCTAGAAGCAGGCATTCTCGACTCAGCAGCAGTACAAAAAGCGATCGTCACCGATGTGGTCAGCGCTGTCGGCCTCGCCCTCACGATCGAGGTGTTGGTGCAGCGCAAGGATCCACCGGTGGCACACCATAAAGCGGCCGGATCGTAACTCGAACCAGAAAATGGGGGTGCTTCCCATGCAGGAGATGGAAGAGTTTCAGGATTACGTCTACGCCATCGCTCCCTCGCCTGACTTTGCCCAGGATGGTATCTGTTTCGTCGGTCGCAAGAGCGGCCTCTTCCGCTGGGATGCCAGAAGTCAGGATTGGCACAATGCCTATGAGTCGCTCCAGCTTCCGGACGCGCTGGTCACCCCTGCTGTTGCCCTGTCGCCCGCGTTTTCCGATGATCATACGCTATATGCCGGCACCAATGGCGGGGTTCTGCGCTCCGAGGATGGGGGAAAATCGTGGGTGTTGGGCAATATGCCCAAACCCCCTCCGGTGATCACGGTGCTGCTCCCATCACCTAACTTTGAGCAAGACGGTATCATCTTCGCCGGCAGTATGGAAGACGGGGTGCTCCGCTCCCCAGATCGCGGCACGCAATGGCATCGCTGGAACTTCGGATTGGTGGACTTGCACGTTCTGACGATGGCCATCTCCCCGAATTTTGCCAAGGATCAAACGCTGTGGGTGGGCACGGATAGCGGCATCTTCCGAAGCATCAACGGTGGTCGTTCGTGGCGCCCGCTGAATTTCCCCGCTGAGCTGGCTCCGCTGTTGAGTCTGGCGGTATCGCCGGCTTATCCGGACGACGAAACTTTGTTTGCCGGAACGGAAATGCACGGACTGTACCTGTCGCGCGATGATGGCAAGAGCTGGCAGCGCGTGTCTCCAGAATTGTTCCCCGAGACCGTCAACACCGTTCTGGTGAGTGCGGCTCCTGGCGGAGCATTGCGCTTGGCCGTTGCCACGGACAGTGCGCTGTATGTCTCCTATGACACAGGGAACACATGGCACGACCTGGAATTGCGCTTGCCCGAGGACGAAGGCATTTCCACCGTGGCCGCTCCCTCCGGCGTGCAAACGGGCGCGCCGTTGCTGGTCGGCGTTACCAACGGGCAGATACTCCAATGTACTGTGAGTTTGCGCGTCTGAGGAGGAGCTCCGCCTGCCCCCGTTCTCTCTTAAGGAGGTGAAGACGTGCTGGGTGGGTATATGGGCAAGATATTGTGGGTGCATCTCGACACATGCGTGATAGAAGAGCAAGCCGTGCCTGAGGCGCTGCAGCGCGATTTTATCGGCGGATATGGGATTGGGGCACGCCTGCTCTATAACCGCATACCCGCCACAGCCGATGCACTGTCGTCCGAAAACGTGCTCGGATTTATGACCGGGCCGCTCACCGGCACCTGGACACCCACCAGCACGCGCTGGACGGTGGTATGCAAATCCCCCCTGACGGGTGGTTGGGGGGATGCCAACGGCAGCGGCTTCTTTGCGATAGCGCTCAAGCGCGCTGGCTACGACGGAGTCTTTTTCACCGGTGCGGCGCCGCGGCCGGTCTATCTCTACCTAGAAGATGGCAAGGCGGAGCTGCGCGATGCCTCAGCCTTGTGGGGATGGGACTGCTATCAGGTGGAGGATTGGGTCAAAGAGACCTTGGGCCGCGATGTCGAAGCGGCTTGCATCGGGCCGGCGGGCGAGAAGCTGGTGCGCATCGCCGGAATCGTGCACCACAAAGGGCGTGTCGCCGCACGTTCAGGAGTGGGAGCGGTGATGGGCGCGAAACGGCTTAAATTGGTGGCCGCGCGGGGTAACCTCACCATACCGGTGGCCGACCCGGAAGGGGTGAGGCAGCTTTATAAAAAGTATGTCGGCCAGATTAAGAGCGGCGTCGGTTTTTCCGATTTCTACCGCGAGACCGGCACGCCCGGGTACACCCCGATCGGCGCTGTCAACGGCGACTCACCGGTGCGCAATTGGCGAGATAGCGTTGCCCACTTTCAAGGTGCTGAGAACTTGGAGTTTGAGGAGCTGCTCAAGTATCGCGTGCAACGCAAAGCGTGCTGGCATTGTCCGATCGCGTGTTGGGGCACTTGTCAGCTGCAATATGCCGGTCAGTCCTTGGAGGCGCATCAGCCCGAATATGAAACCGGTGCTGCCTTCGGGCCGCTGCTGGTGAACAGCCACTATCCTTCCATCATCGCCGCGAACAGCTTGTGTAACCGCTACGGACTGGACACCATCTCCGCCGGCGGCTGCGTCGCCTTTGCATTTGAATGTTACGAGGCCGGTATCATCGGGCCAGAGGAGACGGACGGCCTGGAACTTTCCTGGGGTAATCACCTGGCGATGAATCAGCTCGTTGAGAAGATCGCCCGGCGCGAAGGCATCGGCGACTTGCTGGCGGAAGGGGTGCGGCGCGCAGCAGAGAGGTTGGGTGCTTCTGCCGAGCAATTCGCGATACACATCGGCGGACAAGAACTGCCCATGCATGACCCGCGTTACGAACCCGCGATGGGGGTGATCTATCGTATGGATGCCACCCCCGGCCGTCACACCCAGGCGTGTCAGTTTCTAGTGCCGCCGGGTTATGCCTCGCACCGTCCCGCTTTCGGCGAAGAACCGCATAAGCAAGCAGGGCGTGGCCATTGGGTCAAAGAAGCGCTCTGTCTCCACCATGTCTCCAACGCAACTGGTCTGTGTCTGTTTGGTTATCTCTCCATGATGGTCACTGCCTTGCCGGAGTTCATCAGCGCGACATGGGGACAGCCATTTACCCTGCAGGACATGATGGCAGCCGGGGAGCGCATTGCCAATGTGCGCCAGGCATTCAACGTGCGCGCGGGCATCAACCCGTTGGCGTGGCCCATTCCGCAGCGCGCGTATGGTATCCCTCCGCTGCCCGATGGCCCCACGGCCGGCATCACGGTGCAGATCGAGCAGATGACCCAAGAATTTCTCCACGACATGGGCTGGACGTCGGACGCTGCAGTGCCACGGCCGGAAGTGCTACAGCGCCTCGGCCTGGACGATATCGCTCGCGACCTGTGGCATTAGGTGTTGCGCGCGTTATGAGAGTCTCTCAGCGTGACAAACGTGTGAAGGGCTCGCTCGAGTAGCTCGAAGAAAGGAGGTAAGTGGCGCTCCACCGTCCCTTTGCGGTGGACGCCTGATAGGGAGGAACGAGATGAAACTAGCCTTGTGTGTTCAAACTCCTGAAATTGATACCCCTGGCCCCGTCGCTCTGCTCAGCGGCACTTTTGAGGAAAGGGTGCGCAAAGCGGCTGATCTGGGCGTAGAGGGCGTGGAGCTGGCGCCGATGAACCCCGCTGTGCTCGACGCTGCTTCCATCCGGGAACTCCTACAGCGCCACGACCTCGAGGTCGCAGCAATAGCCAGCGTCTCGTTGGGCTTGAGTGGCCTGACGCTCCTGCATCCCGATCCATCTGTCTCGGCTCAGGCACGTTCGCGTCTGGATGACCTGATCCGCTTCGCCGCGGCCGTCGGCGCACCATTGGTGACCGTGGGCAGCTTTCGTGGACGGGTGGGAGACTCCGGGGCGGAAGGGCGTGCCAGGCTAGCCCGTATGCTTCGTGAGGCCGCCTCGTTCGCCGAACAACAAGGGGTGCGCCTGGTCGTGGAGCCTATGAACCGCTTCCAGGCGGACTGTATCACCACTGCAGAGGAGGGTTTATCATTCCTACAAGAGATTGGTCATCCTGCCGTTGGCCTGTTGCTCGACACCAACCATATGCTCACCGAGGAAACTTCTTGGGGCGAACCGTTCCGGCGCGTGATGGAAGCTGGACGCCTGTGGCACGTACACCTGGCCGACAGCAATCGGCAGGCGCCCGGCTATGGCTTGATCGACTTTGGCCTCATCCTTCAAGTGTTGCGTGACCTCGGCTATACGCACTACCTGTCCATCGAGGCATTTACCAAACCAGATCCGGACACAGCCGCGCGGGATGGGGTCAACCACATTCGCTCGCTGTTAAAAAGGATGACATCTTAACTTTTTCGATTGGCCTGCACATACCGCACTCAATTCGCGCATTATCCCAGTACGCCAAGGGAAGAGGTGAACGATGGGAAAGAGTTTGCTGCAAGGGCGCGTCGCACTGGTGACCGGAGCCAGTCAGGGCATCGGTGAAGGGATCGTCCGCGAATATGCCGCTGAGGGCGCCACGGTAGCATTGGTAGCACGCAACGAAGAGAATTTGTGCCGCATAGCAGCCGAGATCGAGGCTGCCGGAGGACAGGCAGGGGTCTACGCATTCGACATCACAGACTACGACCGTTACCGCTCCGCCGTTGACGACATCCTGAGACGTTGGGGACACATTGACATCCTGGTCAACAATGCCGCCGTAGTATGGTATGGCACTATCCTCGAAGAAGCGGATTCGATCGAGCATTGGCGACGTACTATGGCGGTCAACCTGGAGGCCACTTGGTACGGATCAAAGCTGGTTGCGCCCCATATGGTTAAACAACAATGGGGACGTATCATCAGCATCTCCTCAGTGCAGGCGATGACCCCGAGCGGTGGGTGTGGCGCATACTGTGCCACTAAGGGGGGTATTATCAGCATCACCAAATCTATGGCAGTGGAGTTGGCGCCCTATAACATCCTGTGCAATGTGATCGCCCCCGGGTTCGTGCGCACCCCTATGTCCATCATTGACGGAGTGGACGAAACCACGACCGATTGGTTCCTCAATTACTACGTGGGGATGCGAAAGATTCCTCTCGCCCGTGCCGGGTTACCTGAGGACGTTGCTGGCACTGCTGTCTTTCTGGCATCAGACTACTGCCGCTATCTGACCGGACAGGTGATCATCGTGGACGGGGGGTTGAGCAGCACCTTCTAAATCATCTGGGAAAGCGCTATGAAAGAGATTTGCTATCACCCGATTGGATATGTCGAGAACGCATACCCCGAGCCGACCGCTCCCGATGCCATGCAGGACGTTGTATCGCGTATCGTGCTGAATCCTGAGTTGGGGGGCGGGCTGCAGGGGTTGACACCCGGTCAACACGTGCTGATCCTGTTTCACTTACACCGTTCTCAGGGCTATGAGCTGCTGCAGCATCCGCGCGGGGATGCCAGCCAGCCATTGCGGGGAGTCTTTGCCCTCCGCAGCCCCCATCGTCCGAACCCTATCGGGGTGAGCATCGTGCCCCTGTTGGCCATCGAAGGCAACGTGCTCCACGTGCGTGGACTGGATGCCATTAATGGCACGCCCGTGCTCGACATCAAGCCGGCTGAGGAACACGAAAAGGTATACACGCTATGAGCGAGTGTGACATCGACCAACATGAGCAGCGGGTGGCACAGCGCGCTGGACAGCTGAACGCCTAAGGATACCACTGATCGGAAGCATTTGTGCTCGTCGTGGGAGAGCATTTACTGGGAGAGGCTGATGGGCGCATGTGCCAGCTGGCCTGTGCCTTTGGCGGAGGTGTGGGTCTCAGCCGCCAGGAGAGGTGCGGCGCTCTGAGCGGTGGAGTGCTGCTGGTCGGCTTGCTTTACGGGCGCACTCACCCCGGACAGGATGATCGTCTCTGTCAGCAACTGGCCGCCCAATGTCGCGAAAATTTTCATCCACCAGCTGAGCGCCACCCGCTGTGCCGATCTCAGGGCGCTTGGCTATGGCTCGCAGGGCAAATGGCCATGCTCGGTCCTGGTCGAGCGCGCTGTGCACATCTTTTTGCGCACGCTGCGAGAGGGAACATCATCGCCCAAAGACGCCCAAAGAACATGTAATCAGTCTATCTTCGGAGGCTCGATCTGAAAATCCTGATTGAAGTCGTATAGGAGCTTGGTCACATAGGTGTGCTCGTCCACCTGGGTGATCATTTTGCGGGGTAGTCGATCGTCCACGCCGATCCAGTAGGTGTCGGTCAATACGGTGTCGCCCGCGCGCAGGACGACTCGAACTCGGTGGCACGGGACTCCCGCGACGGATTCACGCCCTTGATTTTCCACGTCCCAAATAAACTCCGGTGCAATGGTCACTTCGTTCATAAGGCGGCCAATGCCGGGCCACTCTTGCTTTGTCCACAGGCCACCCCCGACACGAGTATATAAGAGGTCTCCGATGCCGACCTGTTCCTGCGTGTTGGTGACCTGGCGATAGCGATCTGGGCGCACATATTCGAACACGACAAGCATTTGTCCCGTATCATCCACGACGCGCGCACGATAGCTTTTCAGCAGCGCCAGACGCGCTTGAGCGCGCAAGACCAGCTGTTTGGTTTCGCGCTTGTCCGGTTCGTCCGCCGGGGTCGTCGGGGTGGGGGTCTTGGTGACCATGCGCACGATCTCCCTTGCACTGGGAGCACGGGTGCGTGTCGGCGCAGGGACGCCTGGAGCACAGCCGTTCAACCAGGGGAGAGTGGTGATCCAGAGGGACAACCAGAAAAGGAGAGCACAGTGGATTTTCAGGAGATTTTGCATCCCCATTTCGTCAACACATACCTCAGCGGGCCCTCACCTACCCGATGTCGCCCATCAGATAGGCACGGGTGCGTTCGCTCAACGGATCGTTGAAAACCTGTTCAGCCGGCCCGGCTTCAACCAGCTCGCCCAGCCACAAGAACACGACGTAATCAGCCAGGCGACGCGCCTGCCGTAGGATGTGAGTCACTAACACAATGGTCATATGACGCTTCAGCCCGCGCAGCAAATCCTCGATGCGCTGAGCCGAAATAGGATCTAGCGCGGCGGTGGGTTCATCGCACAGCAAAACTTCCGGTTCCACAGCCAGTGCGCGTGCTAAGCACAGGCGCTGCTGTTGTCCCGTCGAAAGCGCATAAGCGGGTGTCTGGAGCCGTTCGCGCACTTCTTCCCACAGATCCGCAGCGCGCAGATAGCGCTCCACGATGGCATCGGCGTTGTCGTGGCGACATAAGCCGTGGATGCGCGGCCCATAGAGCACATTATCGTAAATTGACATCGGGAGCGGAAGGGGCTTAGAAGCCAGCAGCCCCACACGGGTGCGAATCTCGGTCACGTCCACTTCAGGGGCGTATATATCAGCACCGTCAAGCAAGACACGCCCGCTGATGCGCACATCACTGCTTGTTTCCAACAGCCGATTGATACTTCTCAGCAGGGTTGTCTTGCCGCATCCAGAGGGCCCGATCACGACGGTGATGCCGCGAGCCGGGAAAGCGACCGAGACGTCCTTCAAGGCTTGCTGATCCTTGTACCAGACGCTCAGGTTCTGTATCTCGATGTGGGGACGCTCGCCCATTTGCCTCTTTCCCTAGCGTACAATATGGCGCGTCAAGCCACGCGATAACCAACGGGCCATTACGCTGAGCGTCAACACGATTAACGTGAGCACCAGACCAGCGGCATAAGCACGTTGTTGCACCGTCGGAAAAGGCG
Source organism: Anaerolineae bacterium (assembly GCA_036172345.1). Taxonomy (GTDB): domain Bacteria; phylum Chloroflexota; class Anaerolineae; order 4572-78; family NAK82; genus NAK82. The sequence continues at coordinate 10,835 of JASFBB010000112.1, read as the reverse complement.
TGGCCAACTGAAAGAACACTGCGAGAGGCAACGAGGCGACCGGGCGCAACAGCGAATCGGGAAGATGATCCGTGTACCCTGCAGTAAACAGTACAGAGGCGGCATCGCCGATGCCGCGCCCAAAAGCTAGGAGCAGCGCCGTCAGCAGACCTGCCACCGCTTGGCGCAGCAGCACCCGGGTGGCGGTCTCGAACCGCGTGGCACCCAATGCATAGGATGCTTCGCGGAGCGCAGCTGGAACCGTTGCCAATGCCTCATCCATCCCTCGTGTCATGATAGGCAATTCTAGACACGCCAACGCGATGATGCCACCTAACAAAGAAGCGTGCAAGCCCAACCAGAGCATCACGATGAAACCGAACGCACCGTATACGATGCTGGGAACACCCCACAGTACGTCCATTGCCAATCGCACCAGGTGCGCAGTTCGCGAGTGGTCGGCATAGACATGCAGGTAGATCACTATTGGCAGACTGGACAACAGTGCCAGAGCTGTGGCGCCCCCCGCCAGACAAAGTGAACCGATAATAGCGTTGAGGATGCCGCCCTCCTCGCCCAGATAGTACCCTCCCTTAGGGAGCTGGGTCAACATAGCGAGGCTGAGCGATGGAAGGCCACGCCAAAGCATGGTGCCCACAATGAGGATTAAACTGCCCAACACGGCTAACAGTGACAGCCCCATTAGAAACTGAAAGATGTGCTCCTCAAGATGCCGCAGTTTTTTCATCTCCACCTCCTCGCTTTATCACCTGTACCGGATCATCCGCATAAGCACGAGGCGGGCACCGAGGTTAAACAAGAGAACCACCACTAGCAAGAGCAACGCTGCTCCTAGCAGGGCAGCGTCATATAAAGGGAGGGACATCATCTCGCCATAGCTGTTGGCAATCAGCGCCGTCAACGGGTACGCCGCGTCGAACAACGAGCGCGGCACTTGGGGTACATTGCCCACCACCATTATGACCGCCATGGTCTCGCCAAAAGCGCGCGAGAAACCCAGCACGATGGCCGCTAACACACCCGGCGCCGCATGACGCAACACAACATACTTGATCGTCTGCCATCGGGTAGCGCCCAGCGCCCAAGAAGCTTCACGTAATCCAACCGGTACAGCACGGATCACCTCTTCCGCCACGGAGATGATCACCGGAAAGACCATGATGGCCAACACAATACCACCTGCCAACACAGAGTAACCGGTCGGGTTATTGACTTGGAAAAAGGGTAACTTGGAGAGCTTGTGTCCGATCTCCGACGAGGCAATCCGTTGCACGAGTGGCACCACCATAATGACTCCCCAGATGCCGAAGATCACCGAAGGGATGCCGGCCGACACGTCGATCAACGGTTTCACGATGGCATATACACGGCGTGAAGCATACTCTGCCAGATAAATCGAGGTCAGCAAACAGATGGGAACGGCGATCAACATCGCCACGCCGGTCACCCACAAGGTGCCCATAATGAAGGGATAGTACCCGAAAGCACTTTGAGAGGGTTTCCAGGTGGCAGAGAGCAGCAACTCGCCGAGCGGCTTGGTGACGAGGATCGGCCAAGAGCGGACAAACAGGAGCAACCCAATCACGACAACCAACAGGCTGGCCGCTGCCGACACCGCAGCAGTGCCATATCGGGCCGTTCGGTCGATAGCGCGACGAATCACCGACCGTTTCATCTACACCTCACAACAACTGTATGGCGCCGCTTCAGACAGGTCATTCTAGTTTCGCCAACGTGGCAGTGAGCGCTTCTTGGGATAACCTAACATAGCCGAAGGGGTCTGCGAGGGTTTGTCCTTGGGTGAGGATCCACAGGATAAAAGTTCGGGCAATGCCAGAGGGTTTGCCACGCGTCACCAGATATAGCTCGCGGGCCGGAGGTGATGGGTAGAGGCCTTGGGCGACGGCCTCACTTGCTTGTGATAAAGTCTCCAATCGCTCCGCAGCGTCTGCCGTGCCGTTCTCATTGACATCGATGGGCAATACCACCGCGCCCGACACAGGTTTTCCAGATGCTATGTCAAACGCATAACCAAGGTTGTTATAGCCGATGCCCAGCGCATCCTTGATGACCGCTTCCATCAATCCGGGATCTCCGTATACGCCGATCCCCAGCAGATCTTCCTGCTGTTTGCCCAGATAACTGGCCCATGTAACCGGTGCACCGGCAGCGTCGGAGCGTGTGTACACGTGGATCGGGGTGGATACTTCGGGGCGCCCTACCACTTGTCCCCAAGTGGTGACACGACCGGTGATGTAGATGTCGATAAAGATGTCGCGCGTGACCCCCGTGCGCATCAGGTCATCCAAAACCGGGTTGTGGACGTTGACGATGGGGAAAACTGCATCCCGGGCCACCGGCACTGCGAAAGCACCACGTTCTTCCTCTTCTGCAGAGACGGCACGCGACACCATGCCGATATCCACCATGCCCCCCAGCACATCGGTCATCCCTTTGCCGGCTCCGCCGGCAGATATGTCGAACTGCACTGCGGGGTGTTGCTTGCGGAATTCCTCACCCCAGTGCACCATCAGGGGATAAAGCGCCCAAGCCCCGGAAATGGTGATCGTGCCTTGTAATCCGGTTTCGCCCTTCGGTGGGTAGTTCGATTGGCAATTTGCCAACACGAGGAATGACACAACTGTCAGTAGTATCCCGAGACGAGATATCACCTGCTTCATCGCCTGGCCATCTCCTTTCGGCGTCACTGCCAATACAGGCACTATTTTAGCTCGAATATGGCGGTGGTTGCCAATAGGTTCTTGTATCGTCGCGCCGGGATGCGCCGTGCACCGGCCAAATAGATCTCCGCAGTAATGTGGATGCCTTGTTGTCTGCAGAAATCGCCGAAGTCGCGCACGGTAAGTGGCCGGATGCGTGGAGGGACATACCAAGGTTGAGGAAGATCTGGCGCCACCGGCATACGGCCGGTGAGCAGCAAGCTCAAGCGGCAGCGCCAATGTCCCCAGTTGGCGAAGCTGACAATAGCTCGCTTGCCGACCCGCAGCATTTCGCACAAGATGAAAGCCGGGTCATTGAGATAAGGTAGCGTCTGGCTCAGAATAACGGTGTCGAATGACTTATCGGGGTAGTCACCCAACCCTTCGTGCAAATTGCCCTGACGCACGCTCAACCCTTTGCGCACGCAGGCCAGAACCCCTTCCTCTGAGAGCTCAATCCCCCGTCCTGTCACACCTAATACATCGCGCAGGTGACACAGAAGAGTGCCATCCCCACAGCCCAGATCCAGCACTTTCTCGCCTGGCCGAATGAGCTCCGCGATGGCCTGCAAGTCGGGGCGCAGCGACGGGAAGACACCCCTTTCTGCTACGGCGACAACTACCTCCTTACGAACGTCCGCCAACCTGACCTCCTTTTCTCGGGAACGAATCTTGCCACGGATACCCGGTGTGGTCAAGCGCTCGGGAGGAGCGTTGGAAAAGCCCAGGATGGGGAAAGGCCGGATGACGCTGTGCTAGAGGGTATGGCCCAAACTCAGGGGGCACTATGAACCCTATCCCGTGGCGGATATCACCTTCGAACTGACTTTTTCAACCCCCTCTATGGGAGGAATTTGACACATGGCCACTTGTTTTGCTATAATTTTGAATGTGCTTGAAAGGAGCGGGCCGTTAGCTCAATTCGGTAGAGCAGCTGACTCTTAATCAGCGGGTTGGAGGTTCGAGTCCTCCACGGCTCATTTCTCCAACCAGGGTGGTTGCGGCAACCGATCCCGCCAGGCAGGAGGTGAGCGGCGTGAGTATGCCCGTGTGGCGCATCATCAAGTCGAAGCGCGCGGAGAAGCCGGACCCTAGGTCTGGATAGCGGCGTTTATATATCAGCTGGGACTGTCAGGCCGGTACTCCAGATCCAAAGGGGACAGGGTGCCGGCTTTTGTTTTATCTACGCGATACAGGATCATATCAACAAAAGGAGGAAAACCCTATGCCACAGACGGCTGTCTGCCCCGAATGTGATGCACCGATTACGCTGCGCGATGACACGTTGGAGGGTGAGATCATCCAATGCCCTGATTGCGGGGTCGAATTGGAAGTGCTCAGCCTTGATCCGCCTGAGCTCCACCTGGCACCCGCCGAAGAAGAAGACTGGGGCGAGTAGTCCCTATGAGCGAGACCGCTGCCCATGCGCGCATTGCCGTGTTGCTGGACCGCGTGCGCGTCGAGGAGAAGCTGCTCTTGCAGGCGTTCGAGACGCGCCGCATCCCTATCGACGTGCGCGATGATCGTGAGGTCATCCTCGACTTGGATGCGCATCGCCGGGGAGAAGCGGCTAACCCCCACGGTCGCGGCGAATGGGCGCGCTATGCGGTCGTGTTGGATCGCTGCATCACCCACGCCCGCGCGGTGGCCGCACTGCGCATCCTGAACGATTGGGGCGTTTGTACCATCAACCATGTGAATGTGGTCGAGACGTGCGGCGACAAGCTGGCCACCAGCTCCGCCCTGGTGCGCGCTGGTGTCCCCACCCCGCGGGTGATGGTCGCCTTCACACCCGAAGCGGCCCTGCAAGCCATCGAGACGATGGGCTACCCTGTCGTCCTCAAGCCGGCCGTCGGTTCGTGGGGACGCCTGCTCAGCAAAGTCAACGACCGCGACGCGGCGGAGGCCATCCTCGAACACAAACAAGTGTTAGGCAGCTATCAGCACCACGTCTTCTACATTCAAGAATACATCCCCAAGCCGGCCCGGGACATCCGCGCCTTTGTGGTAGGGGACGAGACGATCTGCGCCATTTATCGCTACTCGGAGCATTGGGTCACCAATACAGCGCGTGGCGGCCGCGCCGTCAACTGCCCGGTCACGCCTGAATTGCACGCGCTGGCGCTGGCTGCGGCCCGTGCCGTGGGTGGCGGCATCGTCGCAGTGGATGTGCTGGAGACCCAAGATGGCCGGTTGCTGGTCAATGAGGTCAACCACACCACCGAGTTCCGCAACAGCATCGACACCACCGGGGTCGACATTCCGGGGCGCATTGTGGACTACGTGCTCCAGGTCGCTGCCGAGCGCGCCGGATAGAGCAAGCGTAGGAGCAGCCATGTGCCGATGATGGAGCGACCACAATGCCCCTATTGTGCGAGCGGTAATACAACAAGGACGATTTATCATCTCTCTGCGAGGTCCTCATGGCGACCGGAGATAGGTTGAAAGTCAGCATCGTAGGGGGCAGCGGCTATGTGGGCGGCGAGCTGTTGCGCTTGCTCCTCTTCCACCCTTACGTCGAGGTGAGGCAGGTCACCTCGGCCAGCCAGGCAGGGCGCTACGTGCACACAGTACATCCCAACCTGCGCGGCGTCACAACGCTCCAGTTCACCCATCCCGATGTGTTGGGGGAGACCGACGTCCTCTTCCTGGCGCTGCCCCATGGACAGGCGGCGCGTTCCATCGAACGCTATGCTGCGCTCGCGCGGTATATCATCGACTGCTCGGCCGACTTCCGCCTGCGCGATCCGGCCGCCTATGTGCGCTGGTACGAGATGGACCATCCGGCCAAGGATTGGCTGGAGCGTTTCGTGTATGGCCTGCCGGAACGCTATCGGACGGCCCTCAACGGTGCGCGCTATGCCAGCGGGGTGGGCTGCAACGCCACCGCTGCAATCCTGGGGTTGGCACCTTTAGCGGACGCCGGTCTGCTGCGTGAGGCGATCGTGGATATCAAGGTCGGCTCCTCGGAAGCAGGAGCGCAACCCTCGGCCAGTTCCCATCACCCGGAGCGCAGCGGCGTGATCCGCCCGTTTAAACCCACCGGCCACCGCCACCAGGCTGAGGTGATCCAAGCGTTGGGGAATGCGTTCGCGTTGCACTTCTCGGTGACCTCGGTGGACGTAGTGCGGGGCGTGTTGGCGACGTGCCATTGTCTGCTCAACCGCCCCGTCAGCGACAAGGAAGTATGGCAGCTCTACCGCGCCGCGTATCAGCACGAGCCTTTCATCCGCCTGGTGCGCAGCAACATCGGCATCCACCGCTTTCCGGAGCCCAAGCTGCTGGCCGGATCGAATTTCTGCGACATCGGCTTCGAAGTGGATCCAGATACTGGCCGCGTCGTGGTGCTGAGCGCGTTGGACAACCTGATGAAGGGCGCCGCCGGTAGCGCGGTGCAGAGTATGAACGTGATGCTGGGCTGGGAAGAGACCGCTGGCCTGAGCTTCCCCGGCCTGCATCCCATTTGATCGTGAGGGTGAGGAAACAAGCGCTATGCTAGTGGTCAAGATCGGCGGTGCAGAGGGGATCCACTATGACTTCATTGCGGATGACATCGCCCACATCATCGCGCAGGGCGAGCGCCTGATCATCGTGCACGGCGGCTCAGCGGCCACCAACCAGGTCGCGCAGGCGCTGGGGCATCCGCCGCGATTCGTCACCTCGGTGAGTGGCTACACCAGCCGGCGCACCGACCGGCGCACGCTGGAAATCTTCGAGATGGTCTACTGCGGCCAAATGAACAAAGGATGGGTGGAACGTTTGCAGCAGCGCGGCGTCAACGCCATCGGCCTGAGCGGGTTGGATGGCAAGCTGTGGCAGGGAACGCGCAAGGATGCCATTACCATCCTGGACGAGCGCGGGCGGCGGCGTGTGTTACGCGATGACTACACCGGTCGGGTAGAGCAGGTCAACACGGCGTTGCTGCATATGCTGCTCGAAGCGGGCTACACCCCAGTGCTCACCCCACCCGCGATCTCGTATCAGGGTGAGGCGATCAACGTGGACGGCGACCGCGCCGCCGCAGCCACTGCGGTTGCGTTGCAGGCGGAGGCGCTAGTGATCCTCTCCAATGTGCCTGGCCTCTTAAAGAACTTCCCCGACGAGAGCTCCTTGATCCGCCAGATCGCCGCCAGCCGGTTGGACGATTTCATGGCTGCAGCCCAGGATCGCATGAAGAAAAAGGTGCTCGGCGCCGGCGAAGCGATTGCAGGCGGGGTGCGACGCGTCATCTTCGCCGACGGACGGGTCGAGCACCCCATCCAACGTGCCCTGGCGGGAGAAGGGACGGTGATCGTATGAGAGTGGGCGAACATCTGATGCTGATGGAAGAGATCATCGCGCTCGAGGAGCGCCACACTTCGGGGCTGAACACCAAGCGCCCAATTGCATTGGTGCGCGGTCAGGGTGCCGTGGTGTGGGATGCTGATGGCCGTGCTTATATCGATTGTATGGCCGGTCACGGGGTTGCCACCCTGGGGCACTGTCATCCTGAGGTGACCGCTGCCATCCAGGCGCAGGCGGCCACGTTGGTCGCCTGCAGCGAGGCGGTCTATAACGATCAGCGCGCTGCCCTGATGGAAGAGCTGACGCGCCACACGCCGGGCGACCTCAAACGCCTCTTCCTGTGCAATTCGGGCGCCGAGTCGATCGAGGCAGCCATTAAGTTCGCGCGCTTCTTCACCCGACGCACCGATGTGGTCGCTGCGATGCGCGGCTTCCACGGACGCACGATGGGCGCGCTCAGCGCCACGTGGAACGCCAAGTACCGCGATCCATTCCTGCCCCTGGTGCCGGGCTTCCACCACGTGCCGTTCAACAACCTAGCCGCTGTGGAAGAGGCGCTCACCGACCAGACGGCCGCGGTCATCATCGAGGTACTCCAGGGTGAAGGGGGGGTTCATCCGGCTGACCCGGCCTATCTGGAAGGATTGCGAGCGTTGTGCACACAGCGGGGTGTGTTGCTCATCGTGGACGAGGTGCAGACCGGCATGGGACGCACCGGCCGCTGGTTCGCCTGTGAGCACTTCGGGGTGTTGCCCGATATGCTCTGCCTGGGCAAGGCACTAGGGGGCGGCGTGCCGATGGGCGCCGTGATCTGGCGCGAGACGCTGGGCACATTGCCAGCCGGAATCCACGGCTCCACTTTCGGCGGCAATCCCCTTGCCTGTGCCGCCAGCCGCGCCGTGGTGCGCGTGATGGAGCGGGACGACCTGCCGGGGCGCGCTGCCCGCCTGGGCGAGAAACTCTTGGCCGACTTGCGCGCCATCCGCAGCCCGCTGATCCGCGAAGTGCGCGGACGGGGGCTGATGATCGGCGTGGAATTGCGCCGGCGCGCGACGCAGGTCTTGCGCGCCCTGATGGACCGCGGCGTGCTCGCCATGCCCGCCGGCAGCACGGTGGTGCGGCTGCTCCCCCCGCTGGTCATCACAGAGGAGCAATCGGACCAGGTGGTGCAGGCGATGGCACACGCGCTGTCCGACGTTACGGCAGCACGCGATGAAGAGGAATGATGGGCGTGTCTTCGGGTGGTGACATGGACGCAGCGACTGCGCTCGAGCTGCTGGAAACCCTGGTGCGCATCCCCAGCCCATCCGGTGCGGAGGGCGAGGCGGCTCACTGGCTGGTGAGTTGGATGCAGCACCATGGGTTTGAGGCGCACGTCGACGCGGTCGGCAACGCGCTCGGCGTGCGGGGTCATGGCGCGAACCGAATCTTGCTCCTGGGGCACATCGACACCTTCCCCGGCGTGCTGCCGGTGCGGCGGGAGGGTGATTGGCTCACCGGGCGCGGCAGTGTGGATGCCAAGGGCGCGCTGTGCGCTTTTGCCTTCGCCGTGGCTACGCTCCCGCTGGCAACGGATTGGCAGATCATCGTCGCCGGGGCAGTGGAAGAGGAGATAGCATCCAGCCGTGGGGCGCGTCACCTGCTGCGCACGCTGGCGCCGCCGCACCACTGCATCATCGGTGAGCCGGGTGGCTGGGAACGGGTCACGCTGGGCTACAAAGGCCGCCTCATCGTCGATCTCCATTGGCGTGCACCGTTCGTCCACTCTGCCGGTGCACAGCAACTGCCAGCCGAGCGGGCCGTGGCGCTGTGGAACACGGTGGTGGCCCATTGCCAGACGTTCAACGTGGGACGCAGCAGTGCCTTTGAGCGTCTCGAACCCGCCCTGCGCCACATCGCCACACGCGACGAGGGGGCCTATTGCAACGTTGAAATGACCATCAGCTTCCGGGTGCCACCCGGACTGACTCCGTCCACGCTGACCGAGGAGATGCCGCGCTGGATTTCCAGCGACGGATTCGCGCTGGCGGGTTCCGCTGACGCTGAGGATAGCAGCGATGAACGAGTACACGTTGCATTCTCGGGAGCGGAGGAAGCGTTTCGCGCCTCTAAGAACAATCCATTGGTACGCAGCTTGCTGCATGCCATCCGGCAGACGGGCGGCACGCCGCGCTTCGTGTACAAGACGGGCACCTCGGATATGAACGTCGTGGGGCCGGCGTGGGGTGTGCCGATCGTCGCCTATGGGCCGGGTGACTCAGCGCTGGATCACACGCCGGGAGAGCGGATTCATCTGGGTGAGTACTTGCGTGTCATTGAGGTGTTGAGAGAAGCGTTGGCAGCATTACAGCGAGGTGCCCTATGACGCCAGACAGTCCTTTCCAGTTCAGTCGTTACCAAGCGCGGCCACTGGAAATCATCGATACCACCCTGCGTGAGGGATCGCAGAGCTCCTTGTTGCACGACCATTACAAGTATTTCTTCAGTCAGCAGGACAAGATCGAGATCGTCCGTGCCTTGATCATTTACGGTGTCAAGTTCATCGAGTTGTTCGCCCCCATCGTCAGCGCCCAGGAGCGCGAGGACGTGGAGGCGATCAAAGCAGTGCGCGATGAGCTGATCACACAAAAGGGATATACCTTTCTCTTGGCGCATGTGCGTTGTCATCCGGCGGATGTCCAGTCCGCCATCGAGGCTGGCTTCGACGGGTTGAACTTCTACATCGGCACTTCGCGTTTTGCCCGCGACGCCAGCCACGGCAGAGACCTGGATGAGATCGTGCGCGCTGCCCGCGCGTTGATCGAGCAGGTGCGACGCGACTATCCCCACTTGATCTTGCGCTTCAGCGGGGAGGATGCCTTCCGCACACGCCTCGAACATCTCTTCCGCGTCTATGATGAGATCGCCCCGCTGGTGCATCGCCTGGGCACCCCGGACACCGTGGGAGTCGCGACCCCATCTGCTGTGGCGCGTCAAGTGACGATGTTGCGTCAGCGTTATCCCTATGTCGATCTAGAGGGTCATTTCCACGACGACCGCGGCTTTGCGTTGATCAACGCGCTGGAGGCGGTGCGTGCCGGAATGCGCTACATCAACACCACCATCCTCGGCATCGGAGAACGCTCCGGCATCACCTCGATGACGGCCCTGTTGTTCAACCTGTTTGTCGACCGCGAATACGACAAGCTGGAAGGCTACAACCTGCGCGGCTCCTATCCCATCAACGTCCTGTTGGCGTCCAAGCTCAACAAGCTGGTGCAATCGAAGGAGCCGGTGAGCTTGACCAACCGCACGCACACCAGCGGGGTGCACCAGAAGGCGGTGCTCAACGACCACGACACCTACGAGGCCCATCCGCTGGATCAGTTCGGGGTCACTGAATCCGAGATTCTGTTGGGGCCGCTGAGCGGATGGAACGTCATCTATTACTTTCTCAAGGAGATCAAATACTTCCGTATCGACGAGGAGACCGCCAAGGAGATCACGCGCGTCTTCAAACAAAGGGTTTACAATATCAGGCCGGACGAATCTCCGGGTCAGATCTTGATCGACATCGCCGAAAAGGAGTTTAAGCTGAGCAAGCTGGAGATCCCAGAGCCGTACCGCGACGCAGTGACACAGCGCTTGGACGCCACCCATGCAGAAGAACGGGTCGAGACGCTCAATGGGGCACACATTCGCTGAGAAGCTGTTCGCGCGCAACGCCGGGCTGACGAGTGTCCAGCCCGGTCAGGTGATCGACGCCACCCCGGATCTGGTGCTGAGCCACGATAACACAGCCACGATCATCCGCACGTGGCGCCAGCTGGAGCTGCCCCGCGTCAAGCATCC
>JASFBB010000111.1:0-2065 GCA_036172345.1 Anaerolineae bacterium | reverse complement strand
GGCCGCACCTGGCACTACATCGGGAATCTGCTGGTAAATTCCGCCGATAAACCAGTCATAAGCCTGGTGCGGAACTGTCAGTTCAATGAAGGGGTGAACAACTGGAACATGTTCGTGGAAGCAGGCAACTTTCCCACTTTGGGGGTGGAGAGCGAGTTTCCGGCATGTGACTCGCCCAAATGCCCTGCTTTGCGCATCCAGGCTTATGACTGGTTTATCGGCGGAATTTACCAGCAGATTCCCGATGTAGTGCCAGGTGCGGCCTACTGGGCTAATGTGATCTGGCTGGTCTATCATCCCGCCGGGAAGCTCGACGGTACGGTGGGGCGTCGCATCGGCATAGATCCTACAGGTGGCACGGATCCCGCCTCGCCTGCCATCGTGTGGAGTCCAGAGATTTGGAACAAGTTCGACAGCTGCCCTTATAAAATATGCCGCGAGCTTCAAGTGCAGGCGACGGCTCAGAACACCACCATCACCGTGTTCGTCCGTATTGCCTCCACATGGAAGAACCGCCGTGATGAATTCTCATTCGTGCCGGGGCAGTTCTTCGACGAACTCGAGTCGTTCTGGATTGACAATGTTGGTCTTATGCCTCTCGGAGGTGTTTCGCTTGCGATGGCCACGTCACAGCCGATGGTCCCCACCGACACACCCTCAATTGTCGCGACCGTTGCGCCGAGTGGCTCTGAGCAGGTTGCTGAAGCGATACCTTCTCTCTCAGCTATATCCAAACCCACAGAAACATCTACGCCGACTGCCGCCCCGTCTCCGACACCCACGTGGACGCGCCTGCCCACTATCACGCCCACATCCGTGCGGACGCCTACACCCCCACCTACACGGCTGTCACGCTTTCCAACGCGTACACTGCGTCCTACCGCGACACCTACGCCGCAGATCTTCTTATTTGCTGGCGTGTTACCATTTGTAGGCGGAGGTATCTTATGCCTGGGGGGTGGGGTATTTGCCCTGACAGTGCTAGGTGGACTGATATGGATGGGGACATGTCGTGCAAATATGGAGAGTATATTGCCACCACGTCGCCATTCTGGTCACGTGGAGCATCTTGTTGTAGAAAACGTATCGCTCTCAGAAAGACGGACGGATCCACGTATGTCACGTCGAAATCCGCCATTAGACGATGGAGGAAGGGTCGATCAGGATGATCGCTTGGCTTGAATGTCTGCGATGTGGGGCATCCTATCCGTTGGATGAAGTGCGCTATCTGTGTGGCTGTGGCGGCCAGCTGGATGTGATCCACGACTTGCGCGTACTGAGTGCGCAGGTCACGCACGCCACCTTTGATGCACGACGACGGGGCGCTCCCACACCGAACGTCTGTCCGGAGATTGACAGTGGGGTCTGGCGCTATCGCGAACTTGTCCTTCCCGTGTCCTCGGAAATAATCGTCTCCCGACCCGAGGGGAACACGCCGTTGTATCAACACCCCCGTCTATCCAATTGGGTGGGTGTGGATTGCCTGCTCCTCAAACACGAGGGAGAAAATCCCAGCGGTTCTTTTAAGGATCGGGGTATGACCGTCGGGGTGACTCAGGCGCGTCGGCTGGGTGTGCGTGCCGTAGCGTGTGCCAGCACAGGCAATACCAGCGCTTCCTTAGCAGCATATGCAGCCTTGGCAGGCCTCCCTGCGATTGTCTTCATCCCCCAGGGCAAGATCGCAGCGGGAAAGCTGGCACAGGCTCTCGCCTACGGTGCCCATACGCTCCAAGTAGCTGGAGACTTCGACGATGCTATGCGGTTGGTACAGCGCATCTGTGAGGATATGGACATCTATTTGCTCAATTCACTCAATCCCTTCCGACTAGAAGGCCAGAAGAGCATTATATTTGAGGTTGTCCACGGCCTCGATTGGCAACCGCCGGATTGGATCGTGCTGCCAGCTGGCAATTTGGGCAATACAGCGGCTTTTGGCAATCGAGGCCGTGGACAACCTCAAATATAATGCTCTTCTGGCCTTCTAGTCGGAAGGGATTGAGTGAATTGAGCAAATAGATGTCCATATCCTCACAGATGCGCTGTACCAACCGCATAGCATCGTCGA
>JASFBB010000110.1:0-7721 GCA_036172345.1 Anaerolineae bacterium | reverse complement strand
AAGGAGGGTCGACAGTGTTGATAGGCGCTCAGGACAATCTCGCTCAGGTCCTGGCGGAGAAACGGTTCTCCTCCGGTGAAGGTGATGTATGCCGGTGTATGTCCGATCCGGGCAAAGACACGTGTCCACTCTACAACACTCATATCGTCGGATGGTCTACGCCACACACCGCAGGTCTGGCAGCGTGAGTTGCAGCGAAAGCTGACGCTCACCACCAAACTGAACGGAAGCAGGACGGGCCATCCAAAGCGATGGAACGACCAGAAGAGGGGTATCTTGGGCAACAGATGGAACATCAGTACCTACTCTCTGGGTCGTTTTGCGCGTCCTTGTAGTGTACCCTCCCATGTTCTGAGACGTGGTCGAGCGCCAATGCTCCTTTGGCATCTGAGGGGGTCTCTTCCTCGAATGGTACAGGTAGAGGAGGAGAGCCGAATTCGATGCCACTGTGCCTCCAGGCGAGCACCACGGCGCGCGCGATGCTCAGAGGCGCCCAGAAGACCCCGAAACACCAGATGAGAATAGCAGCTAATCCGGTAATCTGGGCCAACATCTGACCCGGCCAATCCGGAGCCAAGCCCTGTACCACCCAGATGCCCGATACGCCCTGTCCTGACGTTCCCAGGTAGGAATCTGTCCCGATGTGGTTCCATCCGGCGCCGTAGCGTCCATCTGCCAACAATCCCGGCATTAGTAACCCTGGGATGGCCGGTATGCCAAAAACAGCAAGCGCGACAGCTACTTCGCTTATCTGTAAGCGGTTTTCAAGCCAGAACAACAGCCATGGCAGTAGCGATCCGCTCACCAAGCCGGCAGCCAGGGCGCACCAAGTGGGAAGGAAGGGAGCGCCCGCTGCCGTTATAACCAGACCAGCGACCATAGACCGGCCTATCATGAGGACATCCAGCCGTCCGGAAACGAACCAGGCATACAAGCCGGCAGTAAATGCGGCGCCAAAGGCAGCCATGGCCATATTAATTGCCATCACAGCCGGCACGACATTGGTGGCGGAGGGAAAGTGGTTCATCGTAGAAGTGGTCATCCACCCGATGGTCATCAGCATAGCACCGCTCCAGCCGAGCAAGGGCAGGTGGGCGCGGGGCATTGGTACATCGTATCTGTTTTTTGGCAAAGTAGAGGCATGTCTCTTGCGAAGGACGGAGGCGATTGCCAATGCACCTATGGCACCGCACAGCGCCACCTGTCCACTGCCCGCGGCATCCACCAGGCCGTGTCCGTAGGCCATCGTCAAGCCGAGGTTTGCCAGCCAGCCACCTCCCCAGATCCAATTGCCCACGAAAGGATATCCGATGCTACCCATCAGCAGCCCGAGAGGCAACGTCAACCAGCGGTGTGTGGTCTGCCAGACTGTGAAGTGGACGATCAGCGTCGTCACGCCGAGCAGCGGGAGTTGAGAGAGAAGAAGGGTCAAGGCACCGGGCGTCGCGGCAGGGCCTGTCATTAGGAATCCCCGCAGGCCCATCATTCCCCAACCGCTGCCCCATGCCACATCGAGCGGAGAGTATTCCCAATATAGCTCGGCGAGGTCAGGCGTGTGATGCACAATCGCGATTCCGCCGAATTGAAAGGCAAAGCCGACCGCGAAGTAAGCCAGACATGCCGCTCCCCAGGTGATCACCGCACCGGCGGCTGCCTCTGCAGCATATTCTTCGGGAAAGGCGGCTGCACTGAGCAGGATGAGGCCTGTGGGTAGCAGGAAGCTGAGGAGGCTCAGCGGTGATAGATGATCATGGGGGGGAGTTTCAGAGATCTCGGCGGCAGCTGTGCCGCTCAAGACGAGGAAGAGGAGTATACTGCCTGTTATTATGCCAATCAGATAACGGCCCATACCTTCCATCTCCGGATAATTGGGCAACAATCTCGACCGAGCGTGCGCATTCTAGCTCACCCGTCGAACCTATGCAAATGATCCCCTTGAGGGTTAGCTTTTTCCCGGTGAAAGGGGCACAAGCCCACTAGAGCTAGACACTTCTGGAACGGTGCATGAGCGAACTTTTTCAACGCCCTCATTTTTTGACATTCTACCCGACAGGACTATACTAACATGATGGTGTGCGTACCGAACACAGGGAGCGCAGCACCTTCAACGGAACGAAGTGACGGCTCCTGTTCTTGAATAGTCGGAGACAGGAGCTTTTTTATGTATCACCATATTGGAATTATAACACAATCGTAAAAGGAGGTTACAGAGCTCCATGCACGGGATGACCCCATTTGAAACATATGCTTTGTTCGGTGTGGTAGGCGTAGCCATTCTGGGTCTTATCTACGCCTATTTTCTACGCGTCCAGACCCTGCAGGCAGATAAGGGCACCGAGGAAATGCAGCGCGTTTGGAGCGCTATTAAGGAAGGAGCAGATGCCTATCTCATACGGCAATTGCGCACAATCCTCCCCTTTATCGGCATACTCACCGTTCTCTTGTTTTTCAGCGTATGGATTGTAAACCCAACGCCGGAAGCGACCGAGGAGTTCGGTGAGAACGCGCGAATCATCATTGCCTTTGGCCGTGCAGTTGCCTTCCTAATGGGCGCTGGTTTCTCATTGGCGGTGGGACAAATTGGCATGCGCATGGCGGTGGAAGGCAATGTGCGTGTGGCCAGCGCGGCGCGTTACAGCTTCGGGCATGCGCTGCGCATTGCTTACCGTGCCGGGACAATCACTGGTATGCTCACCGACGGATTGGGGCTGTTTGGCGGCACCGTGATCTTTCTGATCTTCGGCAAGGCGGCACCAGATGCCCTACTGGGGTTTGGTTTCGGCGGCACCTTGATAGCACTCTTTATGCGCGTTGGCGGCGGCATTTACACCAAGGCTGCTGATGTAGGTGCTGACCTGGTGGGTAAGGTAGAAGCCGGTCTGGAGGAGGACGATCCCCGAAATGCCGCGGTGATCGCCGATCTAGTGGGTGACAACGTAGGCGATTGTGCCGGTATGGCGGCAGACATTTTCGAGAGCTACGAGGTCACCATTGTCTCTGCGCTGATCCTAGGTCTGGCGCTCGTACGCATTACCGGGCATCTCAACTGGATCATGTTCCCCTTGTTGGTACGCGGCATCGGCGTGCTTTCCTCCATCTTTGGCACCTATCTGGTGAAGGGCGGTAGGGAAGGTGGTCCCACCGATGCGATGCACGCCATCTTTCGCGGTTTTCTCACTTCGGCAGCGATTTCCATTGTGCTGTTTGGAATCGTGGCATTCGCCTATATGCAGAACGTGCCGGGAGGTTGGTGGCGCCCCTTCCTGTCTACAGTGGTCGGTGTGGTTCTGGCCATCACGATTGACCGTCTGACCGATTACTTCACCGGCTCCGAAGGTTCTCCGGTGCGCGAGATCCGTGAGAGCACAGACGGTGGTCCAGCGACTACTATTCTGACCGGTCTCTCTGTGGGCTATGAGTCAAGTGTGTGGGCGATCCTGGTCATCGCAGCTACGATTGGATTGGCCGTACTGATCTATGGCAACGTGCCTGGTTACTCGGGACCAGCGCTGTTCTCATTCATCCTGTACAGCGTGGCGCTCTCCGGCATCGGCATGCTGACACTGACCGGCAACAATGTGGCAATGGACTCTTTCGGCCCCATCTCGGATAATGCCAACGGCATTGGAGAGATGGCTGGGCTGGATCAAAAGGCACGCCAGATTATGGCTGACCTGGACGCAGTGGGCAACACCACTAAGGCGATTACCAAGGGGATTGCGATCGGGTCGGCGGTCATCGCAGCAGTGTCGCTCTTCGGTTCCTTTATCACCGACGTGAGTGTGGTGGATCCCCAAGCCCTAGCCGAAGGTATCAGCGTTGCCAAACCAATGGTCTTCATCGGCATGCTGATTGGTGGTGCCGTTCCCTGGTTGTTCTCTTCGTTTGCCATTCGGGCCGTCAGCCGCGCCGCCGGTCAAATGGTGACGGAAGTGCGCCGTCAGTTCCGCATTCCAGGGTTGATGGAGGGTAAGGTCAAACCGGACTATGCGCGTGCCGTGTCCATCTCGACCGAGGCCGCTCAAAAGGAGCTGGTGCCACTCGCGTTGATCGCGGTTGTTTCACCCATCCTGGTCGGCCTTGTGCTCCAGGTCGAAGCTCTGGGCGGCTTTCTGGCGGGCATCATCCTCTCCGGTCAGTTGTTGGCCGTCTTTATGGCCAATGCCGGTGGTGCGTGGGACAACGCCAAGAAGACCATCGAAGATGAGCCACGTGATCCAGCCAACAATCTTGGCAAGCACTCGGAGCGCCATAAGGCTTCGGTGGTGGGCGATACGGTGGGTGATCCCCTTAAGGACACCGCCGGGCCGGCACTCAACCCGATGATCAAGGTGGTGAACCTGGTCTCGGTCATCGCTGCCCCGATCGTGGTGCAATATAAAGAGCTCGGCATCATTGGCTGGATCGTGGTAGTCTTGCTCATTGCCGCATTTATCTGGGCTATGTCCCAAAGCAAGCGCCATGTACCGGTGGCCACAGCGGCACGTGAATACGCGCCAGCAGCCGGAACGACACGCGAATAACTCCTCCTATTCACCTCCTCTCCATACAGGAGAGGAGGTGATCTTTTTGGAGAATATCCTATCCTAGATGTCCACTGTAATTCGCAGCTTTGTAGCTATCGAGCTGAATGAAGCTGCACGTCAATCTTTGACGAGGCTACAGCGCGATCTGGCGGCGCAGATGCCGCAACAGAGCGTCCGATGGATCGCGCCCGAGTCACTCCATGTCACGCTGCAATTCCTTGGGGATGTGCCCGCCGAGAAAATTGCCGCGATTGTTGAGGCGCTGCGCCGTGTGTGCGCCGACATCCCTGCGTTCTCCTTTGACCTAGTGGGCTTGGGAGTGTTCCCCAACCCGCGTCGACCGCGCATCGTATGGGTGGGCGTCCATGAACCACGAGGAGTGCTTATCACATTATACCAAGGAGTGGGGCAAGCGCTGTCTCCTCTGGGCTTTCCGCCCGAGGATCGCGCTTTTACCCCGCACCTCACCATCGGTCGCGCTTCACGTCGCGCCTCACCAGCTGAGCTTCGTGCAGCAGGTGAGCAGATAACTAAGCTGGATGTCGGACTGGTTGAAACTGTGCCCGTAAGGCGCATCGTTCTTATGAGAAGCGACCTGCGGCCCGATGGAGCCGTGTACACACCGCAAGCGGTTCTCCCATTGGCCGCAGGTCCTTCTCCGCAGGAGCCGTAGACTTCAACGCCAATCCGAAGTGACGATTAATACTTTCTCGGGTTGTTGCGGATCATTGGTACGCAAATGAATATCAAAACGATGTGGCCCACCCATTCCTGGTGGCATGGTGAATTGTAGGGCGACTACAGTGCTCTGACCGGGGGCAATCACCGTCGAACCGACGGTTGCCTCCTTGGGTGGTCAACAACCTTCAACTAGCTCAATGACCGGTTTCTCGAGGATGATTAGATCACTGGCACCGACGTTCTGTACCCGAAATTCGGCCGCGGCACGCTTGTTGAAAGGCAAAATGCCCAAGTCAATCCGCTCACGGTCGACCGCCAGCCTTGGTCCACTTATGTCAGAAGAGGAGATTTCCTCTTCTTCCATTGCGATGAAATCGCCATGCCAGTGGTGATACCACACGGCGCCGGTATAACCGTTGACGCTGAGCATACCAGTCACCTCGCCATCTCGCTCAATGTGCAACGTATAGTAGCCATAGAAAGGTTCTACCTCGCCGGCTTTCAGCCCAGCGTTCAGCTGGTCTAGATACTTTTGCGCCTGCTCAACTGCCTGTTCAGGGGTCACCGGCATGGAAGTATCGGAACTCCCGCGCCAGCGCATCATACCCCAACCTCCCATATGGCCATATTTGAGATTCCACATCATGTTAGGGCCCGGCTCGGGATAGACTTGACCGGCGTAGCGATCCACCAACAACTCAAAGGCGCCGAGGCCGGTGCTCTTCTCGCGCACCTCGGCATAGAAGTTGCCGGTGAATTCCATCACCTCGGCCAGTTCGAGATCGTCGTTGCCGGTCGCCTCCAGGAACTTCTGGACATTCTCGCGTGCTTGTGCCAGTGTAAGTGGTTCGGCATCAGGGTCAACCCCTGTCCAACCACCTGACATCATCGGGCAACCTACTCCGCCGCCCATCATCATCCCCATCGGGCCGAAATCGTAAGGGATAGTCCCTGTGTAGGCTTGGGTATAGCCTCCTTTAGGCCCCCAGCTGTTCCAGGGTCCCCAGCCTCCCATATGACCCAGACCCATCCATCCTCCGCCCCACGGGCTCTGCGCCCGGACCGGAAACGCTATCAGGCCAATAAGCAACGCCGTTATACCTATCAAACCCAACAGTAACGTGCTACCGAGGATAAACTTTTTAAGTGTCATGATATTCCTCCATATTCATATTGTTCATGTTTTGATGTGCCTCGCGATCTGCACTTTGCATATGTGAGCTATGTAAGTGCCCACCCAGCAATCCATCTACAACTATATCTTCCTATGGTGAAGTTGCCGTGAAGCGTCTATGAAGATTTGGTAAAGAGATGGGAGAGAACCTCTTAAATGAGGGAGCTGATCTGTGGCAACGCACACCATTCCTCAGAAAGCTAGCCAGCCGTTGTCAAGTAGTTATACCACCCTCAGGCAGATTCAATATAGGAGAAAAGCAACCAGGCGGTTGCCAACCCCAAAAGTGCACCTGTGATTGTACGTAGCAGCCAATTTAAGGTGCCGATGGTGGTACCCGTGTAGAAGTCAGTTGCAAAACGGTTGCCCGTGAGCCACATTGCCCAAGTATTGGTGTCTCTGAAACCCAGCCCGGTGATCTCGCTGAGGAGATGAGTCCCACCATCCAATATTATCGGTAGGATGAGCAACAAGTAACCGATCGGTTTTAGACGTGGCAACCATCCGCCGAACGCAGTCCACAACAGGCTGCTCACGAATAGCGCAGAATACAAAGCGGTCAGCCGCATATCAAAAGCTACTTTGTAGCCAACTTCTGGGTTGCCGAGGAAGGCGCGCAAATTGTCGGCGTCGGCTCCCCAATCCAGAATCCGATCCAATGGGTACGTTTGGACACCACCAGCCTGTCCAAATAGGAAGTAAGAACGTTGTGGCAGCTGATGACACTGGAAGGAGTAGACCCAATAGATGGCTCTGGCAGGAGCTTCCAGACCCATCGCCATAAGTAGAGGTGCCAGGATGGCAAGCCCCAACCACAAACCAGGCAGAACGATAATAATCAGCCGCCAATAGCGGATCGGCCTTAATATCAGGCGCTCATCTGTCATTGCGGTGATTATCCCAGGTCCTGCTTCATCAGCTCATATTGTTCGCGTGTGATCTCACCTCTTACGTAGCGCATTTCGACAATTTGTCGTGCTGTCAAATGATCACCGGTTGATGCAGAACGCCTTCCGACCTGAGAAAAGAGACTGCCGACCACCCAAAGCGCCAGGACAATCAACACCCCCCATGCCAGGAGCATGAAAATCAGCCCGAATACGCCAAAGCCCATCAATGTGCTATCTCCTTCTTAGGCCAGATCATCGCGCATCTGCAAGTATTGCTCACGCGTGATCTCTCCCCTTGCATAGCGCAGTTGTAGTGCTTCCATAGCCGACTCACTGGAAGAGGAGAAGTTTCCAGGTGTGCCTGCTGGTGCATAACCACCTATCCGACGTACCAGCCAGATTGCTAACAACACCAACACCACAACAATGGCGATGGTAATAAGCCAACCG
>JASFBB010000109.1:0-6467 GCA_036172345.1 Anaerolineae bacterium | reverse complement strand
GCTTTATTGGTTGTTCGTCACCTCGTTCAAGTTGCCCATCGACGTCAACATGGGGCCCTTTTACCTGCCGTTTGTCGATTTCCAGCCCTCATTGCACGCTTGGGAGTACATTCTGGTAGGTGATCTGGCCAATGACACACGGCGCAACTACTTCAACACGGTAGTGGTGGCACCGACGAGTGCCAGCTTGGCGCTCTTTCTGGGCACCGCGGCTGCCTACGGCTTGACCCGCTTCGAGTATCGGCCGCGTTTGGGGATCATCCTTTCCTTCCTCGGTGCGCTGGTCGTGGTCGTTGTCGCGATCACGCTTGGCGCACCATGGCAGATTGCCATTCCGGCCGGGGTGGCCCTGTTTATCATCCTGCTGCAGACGGTGGCACGTCGCTTCAAACGCTCGCTGAAGAACAGCGACATCGCCTTCTGGCTCATCTCTCAGCGCATGTTGCCACCCGTCGCCGTGGTGATTCCCATCTATGTGCTCTTCCAGCGCCTGGGATTGTTGGATACCCATGCGGCGCTGATCATCACCTATCTGGCGGTCAACCTGCCCATTGTGGTCTGGCTGATGCGCGATTACTTCCAGTCCATCCCTATCGAGCTGGAGGAATGTGCGGCCATCGACGGCGCCTCGCGCTATCGCATTTTTTGGTCGATCGTGCTGCCGCTCGCGGTGCCCGGCCTGGTGGCCACCTTCCTGTTCGTGTTGGTGTTTGCCTGGAATGAGTACCTGCTGGCGCTCTTCCTCTCCGGCGCCAAGTCGCAGACCCTGCCGCTCACGGTGGCGGCGCAGAATGCCACCCGTGGGCCGCAGTGGTGGTATATGTCTGTGCTGATCCTGATTATGATCGTGCCCGTCATCGCCATCGCGATTGCTCTGGAGCGCTACATTGCGCGTGGGCTGCTGGTCGGTGCGATCAAGGGCTGAAACCACACATTCAAAGCCGCACAAGACCGAGGAGACGGTCGCCTATGAAGATCATGCGTTCCCTATGGGGCAAAGCGCCCTTCCAGCTCGAGCTGCGTGAACTGCCCATCCCTGATCCGGCGCCGCATGAGGTGCTGGTGCGCGTGACGGCGTGTGGCATTTGCGGCACTGACATGCACTTCCTGCGCCACAATGCGGAATGGACGCCGCTGGGCCATGAGGTCGTCGGCGTTATTGCCGCGACCGGCGCGCGTGTGGAGCGCTGGCGCGAGGGCGATGCGGTCATCGTGGAGAATCACACGGCGTGTGGCGTGTGTGCCCCCTGCAAGAATGGCCGCTCCCTGTACTGCCAGAATCTGACCAGCTATATGGAGGACCGCGCCGGCTTTGCCGACTACCTGCGCGTGCGTCAGGACATGGTGCAGTCCTACGACGCGCAGGCATTAGCGCCCCAGCAAGCGGCGCTGGCCGAGCCACTGACCGTTGCGCTGGATTTGTTACAGCACGCCGACCCCGATTTGAACGATGAAGTGGCCGTCTTCGGCCCCGGCCCGATCGGGCTGATGGTGACACGGCTGGCGAAGCTGCGGGGCGCGCGGCGTGTCTTCCTGGTGGGCTCCACCCGTTCCACACCGCGTGGCCAATATCGCCTGCAACTAGGCCTTCAAATGGGCGCCGATGTGGTGCTCAGCGAGGCGGAAGATGATGTCGTCGCGGCGATCAAAGGAGCGGTGCCCCAGGGTGTACAGCGTGTCCTGGTGACGGCGCCGCCGCGCACCTTGCCAATGGCTTTTGAGATTGCCTGTTTCGGGGGCATCATTGGTCTGATCGGCATTGAGTTCGGCACCGGCGCGGCGGTGACCTTCGATGTCAACGCCTTTCACTTCAAGAAGCTGCAGCTGCGCGCCTCGCACGCCATTCCCAATCACTATTTCCCCGTCGCCCTGGATTTGCTGGCACGGCGCGTGATCGATGCGGACCTGCTGCGCAGCCACACCTTCCCACTGGATGACTTCGAGAAGGCGTTTCGCACGCTGGCAGACCCTCAACAGGCCACAGCCAAGGTGGTGCTCACGATGTGACGAGGAGGGCGTCCACACCTCGGCAGATGACTAGAAACACATCGAGGCAGACAACAGGTCTACCCCGATGTGCGGAGATGTGGGCGAAATCAGCGGCCCAGAATTTCTTTTAGGGCATCGAGGAGCAGCGTCACGTTCTCCGGACGTGACGAGTAACCCATCAGTCCAATACGCCAAATTTTGCCAGCTAGCTCGCCAAAACCGCCAGCGATCTCGATGTTGTACTCTTTGATCAGGCGGCTGCGTACCTCCATGTCTGTCACCCCTTCTGGGATGCGCACTGTGGTGAGCATCGGCAGGCGATGAGACAGCGGGACGTGCAACGCCAGGTCCATCTCTTCAAGCCCATC
This sequence comes from Anaerolineae bacterium, assembly GCA_036172345.1. Lineage (GTDB taxonomy): Bacteria > Chloroflexota > Anaerolineae > 4572-78 > NAK82 > NAK82. The sequence continues at coordinate 4,110 of JASFBB010000109.1, read as the reverse complement.
CCATAGCATTTCGGCGTGACGTCGATGGCGGGCGAAGCGCGCTTCCAGTCCCTCTTCGCGCACCATCTGCAGTGCCTCGTACAGGGCATAGTTCATCGAGATGGGTGCGGTGTGGTGATACGTGCGCGTGTTGCCCCAATACCTCTCGATGGAAGACAGGTCGAGATACCAGTTGGCAACTGGGGTCTTGCGGTTGTGCAACACCTCGATGGCGCGTTCGCTCACGGTGATAGGGCCCAGACCCGGCGGCGCCCCCAGGCACTTCTGCGTGCCGCTGTAGACAACATCCAAATCCCATTCATCCACCTTCACCGGCACACCACCCAGGGAGGTGACGCAGTCGACCACCAGCAAGGCACCGTAGCGGTGGACAATGTCGGCGAGGCCCTCAATCGGTTGCAGGGCACCAGTGGAAGTCTCGGCGTGCACGATGGCCACCAGCTTGGCCGGGCCTTTCCTGAGCTCCGCTTCGATTTCTTCGAAGGAGAAGATATCGCCCCAAGCTTTGTCTAGCCGACGCACGGTGGCGCCATAACGTACCGCCATATCGCACATACGCGCGCCGAAGTAGCCGTTGACACAGACGACCACATTGTCACCCGGCTCGATAAAGTTGCACAGGGAACATTCCATGGCGGCGCTGCCGGTGCCCGAAACTGGGATGGTCATTTTGTTTTGGGTTTGGAAGACATAGCGCAGCTGTTCCTGGATCTCGCTCATAATCTCCAGGAAGCGAGGATCCAAATGGCCCAACACGGGCTGGCTCATCGCGCGACGCACGCGCGGATGCACCATGCTTGGCCCAGGGCCTAACAAGATGCGTTCAGGGACTTGAAGAGCGAGTTCATCTGGCATATCACAATCTCCTGGGTATAAAAGAATGACTCACCAAAAAAGAGCGTTGTTATTCTTTTTATAGCCTTCCGGTTAGCGCGGGAACAGCAGGCCAGGGTTCAAGAGACCATGGGCATCCCAGCGCGCTTTTAACTGACGCATCAGTTCCCAGCTCTCTGGCGCGCGGCTGCATCCGGGCTCGCCGCATGCGCTCAGGCACGGCGACATCGGACGGATGGCATAGCCCCCCAGCTTGATCGCCGTCTGCTCCATCTGGGGCAGATGCACAGCGCCACCCGGCACGTACAACAGGCCTGTAGCTATGTCGGCGCAATAAGGGCGCTCATGCAGGAGAGGATCCAGGCACGTGAGCAACTGGGGCAAGTCTTTACGGCCGACACCTACCCGCACCAGCTCTGCAGGTGTTCCCAATGTGGCGTCGGCCAGATAGTTGGCCCAGAGGGCATTGCCGTGCCACTGGGTGCTCTCCTCTATGCCGGAGACCCCGATGGATTGCAGCGCGGTGTGCGCCTGGCGCAGCTCGGCGCGGACATCCTCCGGCACTCCCTCAACCGTGTAGATCACCACGTAGGGCGACTCGACCCGGCCATCCTCCACCTCAATGGGGAAGGGGTGGCGGTGGCAGATAAGCAGGGCAGAAGCGATGAGACAGACCGGGAGCAGCGTACCGGCGCACCGCAGCGCTTGGGAGAGATCATCACATGGCACGAGCAAGCTGGCGCGCGCACGCGGCAGTGGATACAGGCGTAATGTTGCCTCGGTGATCACGCCCAAGGTGCCGTACGATCCCACAAATAGGCGATGCAGATCGTAGCCGGCCACATTCTTGACAACAGGACGCCCGATACGGATGATGCGTCCGTCCGGCAGCACCATCGTCGCGGCGAGCACCAGGTCGCGGATGGCGCCATAGCGCATGCGCAAGGGGGCATTGAAGTTGCTGGCCATTATGCCGCCCAGCGTGGAGCTCGGCCACGGAGACACCAGGGGCACCCACATCCCATCGTGTTCCAGCTCCACCTGTAGTTCGGCCAGCGGGGTGCCTGCACGCACCGTCACGTAGAGGTCTTCCAAGGCGTAGGTGCTGATACCATTTAGCGCACATGTGGTAAGCACAGCTGCTGCCTCATCCTGAGGTGGGGTGAACTTGCTGGCAGCACCGCGGATGTAAACAGCGCGTCCTTCCGCCATCCAGGCGCGCAGCGCCTGCGCCACCTCCTCAGCCGAAGTGGGCACATAGGGTGAAGCAGGCACACTTGGGGTGGACGCCTCGGCGGGAGGTGCCACCGCCGACAGGGGGGGCAACACTTTGCCCGGATTGAGCAGCTCGTCGGGATCGAACACGTGCTTGACATCCCACATCGCCGAGAGGGCCGCGTGGTCGTACATCAGGGCCATATAGGCGCGTTTCTCGATGCCCACGCCGTGCTCGCCGGTGATGCTGCCGCCCAGCTCTAGACACAGCTGCATAATCTGACGCCCCGCTTCGTGCACCCGCTCGAGCAGCTCGTGGTCATCGGGGTCTTCGATCAGCACTAGGGGATGTAAATTGCCGTCGCCAGCGTGGAAGACATTGGCCACGCGCAGGTTAAGGGCACTGCAAATGCGATCAACGTCCACCAAAGCAGCACCCAACCGGCTGCGCGGTACCGTCCCATCCAGCACGTAATAGGATGGCGCCAGACGGGCGATGGCGCCAAAAGCGCTCTTGCGCCCATACCAGAGCTTCTCGCGCTCTTCGGGTGTCTGGGTGACGCGCAACTCACGTGCGTTCTGCCGCTGTAGCAGACTCACTACCTCGTCCATTTGGGCATCCAAGCTCTCCGGATAGCCGTCCACCTCGATGATCAGCGCAGCGCCCGCTTCCACCGGCAGGCCGACGTGCACATAGTCCTCGATGATGCGCATCATCTTTTGATCCATCATCTCCATCGTGGCCGGCATCAAGCCCTGCGCGATCACAGTGGATACCGCGTTGCCTGCCTCCTCCACCGAATCGAAGGCAGCCATCATCGTTTTGACGGCGGGCGGGTTGCGCATCAGGCGCAGCGTGGCGGCGGTGATCAAACCTAAGGTGCCCTCGCTGCCGGTGAACAGGCTAATGAAGTCATAGCCAGGATAGTCGACCGCGGCGCCACCTAACCGCAGCACCTGCCCATCGTACAGCACCACCTCCAGACCGTTGACATAGTTCGTGGTCACGCCATACTTGAAGCAATGTGGCCCACCAGAATTCTCGGCGATATTGCCACCGATCGTTGCCGAGCGTCCGCTGGATGGATCGGGCGGGAAATATAGCCCGAGCTTCTTGACCGTCTCATCCAACGTCTGATTGGTGACGCCTGGCTGGACGATCACCAGACCGTCGACGCGGTCTAGCGCGAGGATCTGTCTCATACGCGCGAAGCTGACGATCACGCCGCCCTCCTCGGCGACAGCGCCGCCGGAGAGCCCAGTGCCGGCACCCCGCGCGACCAGCGGTATGTGATGCTCGGCTGCCCAACGCACCACGCGCACCACCTCGTCCAGGGAATGGGGCAGGACCACCGCCTGGGGTCGTCCGCGCACCAACGTGCCATCGCGTTCATAAGGGATCAGCTCGACCGGATGAGTGATGACCTGCCCGCTGCCCAGCATCCGAGAGAGGGTTTCCAAGGACTGAACAGAAGTAAACGTGGATACCGCCGTTGTTTTCATCGTGCCTCTTCTCCTCGGGAAACGGTTGTTGCGCCAAAGAGTTCATCACCCCTACGGTACGCGAGGTCGAGCACCTCGACGAGGTGCATCACCTTGGCCGAGAGGCCGGCGCGGCGCACTCCAGCAAGCAGTTGCATATGACATCCCGTATTCGTCGTTACGATCAGATCAGCGCCTGTGGCTGCGATGTCAGCTATCTTGGCGTCCAGGATGGCATTGGCGGCATCCACTTGGGCAATGTTGTACACACCCGCGCTGCCACAACAACGATCCGGTGCCTGGAGTTCCACCAGCTGCAGGCCAGGAATGGATTTGAGCAACCTGCGCGGTTGGCTCACCACTTTCTGGCCGTGGCGCAAATGGCACGAATCGGCATAGGTGGCACGTGCCTTGATCTCTCCCCTTGCATAGCGCAGCTGTAGTGCTTCCATAGCCGACTCACTGGAAGAGGAGAAGTTTCCAGGTGTGCCTGCTGGTGCATAACCACCTATCCGACGTACCAGCCAGATTGCTAACAACACCAACACCACAACAATGGCGATGGTAATAAGCCAACCG
>JASFBB010000108.1:0-3234 GCA_036172345.1 Anaerolineae bacterium | reverse complement strand
ACAATAAGATGCAATAGCAGTGCAGATGCGTCCAACTAGAAGCTCAAAGGATCCATTGCCCAATGCCTATTCACGTATTGTCGCCTGAAGTGGCAGCCAAGATCGCTGCCGGCGAAGTGGTCGAGCGTCCTGCCTCGGTTGTCAAGGAGCTCATTGAAAACGCTATTGATGCCGGGGCACGCCAAATTCGTATCGAGGTACGTGAAGGAGGACGGCGACTGATTCGGGTCACTGATGATGGCAGCGGCATCTCTTATGAGGAGCTGCCACTCGCTTTCGCACGCCATGCCACTAGCAAACTGCGCACGTTAGAAGACCTAGAGCGCATCCGCACACTGGGTTTCCGCGGTGAAGCGCTCGCTTCGATTGCGGCGGTGTCCCGCGTCACAATGATGAGCCGTCAAGCGGACAACCCCAGCGGCGCTTTGATTCATATCGAAGGGGGTGCACAGATACGCCAGACAGAGGTCGGAATGGCACCTGGCACTATAGTGACGGTGGAAAATCTCTTCTACAATGTGCCGGCCCGCCTCAAGTTCCTCAAGGCCCCGGCCACTGAGTCAGGTCATATCCATCGCGTAGTGACCCGTTACGCTATGGCTTTCCCCGAAGTTCGCTTTTATCTTAAGGTAGATGGGCAAGACGTGCTGCAGACCAGCGGCGATGGCTCTCTTTACAATGTTTTGCTCGAGCTGCTTGGCCTGGAGACCTGCCGACAGCTGCTTGCGTTGCCAGAACAGGTTTTAGAAGAGAACGAGACCCCTTCGCAGGTGCATGTGAGCGGCTACGTGGGCGCGCCGACACTGCACCACGCACAACGCGATCATATCACACTGTTTGTCAACCGACGATGGGTGCAAGACCGATCGCTCTCCACAGCCATTGTACAGGCGTACCACACTATTTTGCCCACTGGCCGTTATCCGATGGCAGTGATCAACGTGACCCTCGAGCCGTCCGAAGTGGACGTCAACGTGCATCCTGCCAAGAACGAAGTGAAATTTCGTGACCAGCACACGGTCTTCCGGGCGGTGCAACAAGGAGTGCGCAAAGCACTTCTGGAAAAGAGCCCCACTATCCCCTCCGTGATGTCTTATCCCGAAGGTGCTGCCCCATCCACCATCCCGCCCATGCCCGAAACAGGATGGCGACAGCTGGCCCACTTCGGATCTGAAGTACAACGTACCCTTAATGGCACAGATGGGGAAGGAGCATCTTCTCAATCTCGAATACCCGTGTTGCGTGTTCTGGGACAGCTGGCATTGACTTATGTGATTGCAGAGGGTCCAGATGGCCTCTACCTGATCGACCAACACGCCGCCCATGAACGGGTGCTATTTGAGGAAGTGAAACGCCAATGCGTGGCGGCTTCCGTGCCTACGCAACAACTGCTTCCCCCGTTGTTGCTAGAGCTGACACCTGGCCAAGCCGCAGTTCTCGAAGCGGAACGCGCAACGTTGGTTCAGCTCGGCTTCGAGATCGAGCCATTTGGCGGTTATACCTATCGTCTGCGCGCTGTGCCAGAGATACTGGTTTCCTGCGACCCGGCCGCAGCCTTAAGCGACATCTTGTCCGAGCTGGCAGAAGGCGAAGTACCACTCGCACGCCGCACCGACGAGCGCGTGATCACCACAGTGTGCAAGCGCGCAGCTATCAAGGCGGGCCAATCCCTTTCTCTGCATGAGATGCAAGAGCTTATCCGCCGCTTAGAACAGTGTGAAGCACCGCGTACGTGCCCTCACGGACGTCCTACAATGCTGTGCTTGAGTGCCGCCCAGCTGGCACGCGAATTCGGCCGGCTATGAAATCAGAACATATCCTTATGCGAAAATCACATAAAAAATACATACATCTTAAGATTGCTAATCCGGTTTTAATGTACGTATCAATGCGCTGTGGTACAATAATGTGCGCCTCCACAGCCATTACTGACGGACGGTGAGCTCGATGGCTGCGCACATATTGTTGGTGGGCCTCAATCACACGACCGCACCCATCTGTCTGCGAGAAAAGCTGGCCATCAATGGAGCCAGCTTGCATAGTGCCTTAATTCAGCTACGCCGTGTCGACGGTCGCGAAAGTGCTGCATTGCATGAGGGTGTTGTGCTCTCGACGTGTAACCGTCTTGAGGTCTACACAGTTTGCGACGATATAGAAGGTGGTTACAACGCGATTATCGAGTTCCTGTGTCTAAACCGTCAGCTGGCAGCTGAGGAATTTGTTGCCGCCCTATATCGTAAACAAGATTCTGAGGCGGTGCACCACCTGATGCGTGTGGCTTGCGGGTTGGACTCTATGGTCATGGGCGAACCACAAATATTAGGCCAAGTGACCGCGGCGTACGAAGCTGCTCTGGCTGGGCGAAGCTGCGGGGCGGTCCTTAGCAACCTTTTCCAACACGCTATCCGCGCCGGAAAACGCGCCCACTCTGAAACGGCAATCAGCCGAAACGCGGTGACTGTCCCCTCGGTGGCAGCAATGCTCGCGGAACAGGTCGTCGGCAGCTTGAAGGGGCGTGTGGTGTTGGTCATAGGAGCTGGAGAAATGGGTGAGCTGGCAGTCCGCACGATGATCTCACGTGGTGCTACCAGCATCATCGTGGCCAATCGCACCTACGATCGAGCGCTGACTCTGGCGCGCGAGCTGGGCGGTGAAGCGATGACCTTCGAACGGCAGATCGAAGCCCTGATCCGCGCCGATATTGTGCTCACTGCTACTGACGCGCCTCATGTCATTTTGACACGCGACAAAGTGGCACAGGCGATGGCGCATCGTCCGCAACGTCCTCTTGTGATCGTGGACATTGCGGTGCCGCGCGACACAGAGCCCACCGTGTCCGAAGTGCCTGGTGTACGCCTATTTGATATCGACGACTTGCGAAGCGTGGCAAACGGGAACTTGGAAGCACGCCAGCAAGCAATCCCGCATGTAGAGGCAATCGCCGCTGAGGAAGCGCAAGCATTTATGTGCTGGTTCGAGACGTTGGAAGTAGTGCCCACAATTAGCGACCTGAGGCAATGGGCAGAGAAGGTGAAGACAGCTGAATTGGAAAAAGCTCTACGACGCCTCCACCACCTAAATGAGCGAGAACGTGAGGTGGTACGCGCATTAGCCCACGGGTTGATGAACAAGCTCCCGTTTGCCACGCTTCGCAAGTCGTCGATATCAAATAGGCGTACACCAGGCACTTCGGACACGGTGGGCTCTGTGTCGCGCGGCACCGCAATGTCCACG
>JASFBB010000107.1:0-6755 GCA_036172345.1 Anaerolineae bacterium | reverse complement strand
ATTCGCAATTGATCATCCTGACTTCTTACGCTTGGTGGAGATGTGCATCCTATATGATGTGCCCTTGAGCTTGCACGTGAGCGAGGAGGTAGGCCGCTACTATCTGGGCAAGAGCACGACACCGTTGCGTCACTATTACTGGCTGGCGTGTCGCTACCCGGAGCTGAAGCTGATCCTGGCACATTGGGGCGGTGGCCTGTTCTTCTATGAGCTGATGCCCGGCGTGCGCAGGATATTGCGTAACGTCTGGTATGATACTGCCGCTTCGCCGTTGTTATACCCCACTGCTGACATCTTTGATGTGGCGCTGCGCTGTATTGATCACCACAAGCTGCTCTTTGGCTCTGATTATCCTCTCATCCTTTTCCCACGCTGGCAGTCTGAGCCTGACTTGCACTCTTTTCGTGGGCAGGTGGCCTCATTATTATCCTCTGAGGTTCGCGACGCTGTCTTGGGGGGCAATGCTGCCCGGCTGCTCAAGCTGGATAGGATGTATGAAAGTGTTGCCCAGGCGTCTCAGGATGAAGGGGGTGATATAGGGCAACGAACGGCACAGCCCAACCTGGGCGAATCAGGCTCGGTTGAATCAGGATCAATAGAGGCACCGGTGCACGGCTTTATGGCGGTGACGATGGTGGCGCAACACTGGCCACAGACCCGCGCGGTTTTCGAGCGATATGGCATCCCATGGCAGGATAGCCCGGTGCCTTTCTGGGAACCGATTGTGCAGGCAGCGGCTGCGCACGGTTATGGTCCGGCCGAGCAACAGCGGTTGTTGGATGAGCTGAATGCTGCAATCGCGTAAACATCCTTTGTGTGAAAACTCGACATTTTGGGGAAGCGAGGGAACGCATTACACAGATGGAGCAGCTGGCAATATTGGGCGGGAATCCAGTGCGCCCAGCGCTATGGCCGCGCTGGCCTGTTTTCGATGAACGTGAAGAGCAGGCAGTGTTGGAGGTGTTGCGCTCCGGTCATTGGTGGTGTCATCCCTATGGCCAAGGGGTCGAGCTGGCTGAGGGCGACGAGCAGCCCCAAAGTACGGTGGCACGTTTCCAACGCGCCTTTGCCCGTGCACATGGTTGCCGTTACGGCATTTGTGCAGCCAATGGGACCGTCACGTTGGAGATTGCGTTGCGCGCTGCAGGGATGAAGCCGGGAGATGAGGTAATTGTGCCGGCATATACCTATGTCGCTACGGCAACAGCGCCTTTGATGGTGGGCGCTATACCTATCTTTATGGACATGGATCCGGACACATACACGATGGACGTGGAGCGTGTTGCCGAGGCGACATCGCTGCCGCCATCCAAAAAGTACAAGCTCACGCACATCGGCTTCTGTAGGCAAAGATCAGAAAAGAGCCGATCTCTCCTTGTTTCGGTTTTTTGATCGCGCTTTCGCGCATTTACGCTCCATACGGCAAAGGGGGGGACGTTTGACCATCCTCTTGCTGTGCAGTATAGTGGCAAATAGAGTGGGGAAGGATAGATAGCATGCAGCTGCGCATACGATTCGGTTCGCCCCTTCGGGGAACTGCTACAGCACCAGGTGATAAGTCCATCTCGCATCGCGCTCTGCTGTTGAGTGCCATTGCACAGGGCAAAAGCGAGGTGTACGGCTGGTTGCCAGCCGCAGATTGCCAGGCTACCCTGAATGCTGTGCGCACTATGGGTGTTGTGGTGGAACAGCGTGCGCCCGGCCATCTGCTTGTTCATGGGCGCGGGCTCCGGGGATTGCATCCACCTGGCGCTCAGGCAGTGCTGGATTGTCAGGGTTCCGGCACCACGATGCGCCTGTTGGCAGGCATTCTGGCGGGCTATCCGGCGGTCAGTGTGCTGGATGGTCACGCCGGTTTGCGACGCCGGCCGATGGAGCGCGTTGCCGTACCGTTGCGATTGATGGGCGCTCAGGTGGAGACCACGAACGGTTGTCCTCCCATCACCATTCGCGGGGGTGCTCTGCGTGCCATCGAGTACGTGATGCCGGTTGCCAGCGCGCAAGTCAAGAGTGCCATTTTGCTGGCCGGCCTGTACGCTGAAGGTGAGACGGTAGTACGTCAACCGGGGCCGGCGCGTGATCACACCGAACGGATGCTGTGTGCCCAAGGGGTGAATATCGTGCAGTTCGACAACGCTGTTCGCTTGATCCCAAGTGAACGGCCACTCGCACCATTGCGATTGACCGTGCCGGCTGATTTTTCCTCTGCTGCCTTTATGTTGGTTGCGGCCCTCCTGGTGCCGAACTCCGAAGTCCTCTTACGCCAAACCAACGTGAACCCGACGCGTACCGGGTTGTTAGACGTGTTGCAGGCGATGGGTGCGCACATCCAGGTTGGTAAGGTGGAGGAACAGGGTGGCGAACCGGTTGCCGACCTGCTGGTGCGTGCGACTACATTGCAGGCGGGTCAAGTGGCGGGTGAGCTGGTGGTGCGCATGATCGACGAATTTCCCATTTTCGCGGTAGCGGCCACGCAGGCATATGGCAGCACGGTTGTGCGCGATGCCCATGAATTGCGTGTCAAGGAGAGCGATCGCATTGCTGCTGTAGTAACAGAGCTGCGCAAGATGGGAGCGCGCATAGAGGAACAGTCCGATGGCTTCATTGTGGAAGGGCCAGCAACCTTACAGGGGGCACACGTGGACAGCCATGGAGATCACCGGTTGGCGATGGCCTTGGTGGTAGCGGGCCTGATCGCGCGCGGGGAGACGGTGGTGCATGGTTGCGAGGTGATCGGCGACAGTTTCCCGGATTTCGTGCCCATGATGCGTCGGTTGGGTGCCAATGTTGAGGAGGGTTGAGAGACAGAGAACGTTGACCTGTGGACGGAGTGAGGGGTGAGGCTGAGATGAGCCAGGCGCAGGTTGTTGGGTCAAGTTTGCGCATCACTGGATGCACCAGGTTGGTGGGCATTTTGGGCTTGCCGGTGGAGCACAGTCTGAGCCCTATTATGCATAACGCTGCCTTCGCCGCGCTGGGTTTGGATTGGGCGTATGTCCCCTTGCCGGTCTATCCGGATCACTTGGGCGAGGCGGTTCGTGGACTACGTGCGATGGGCTTTGCCGGAGCGAACGTCACGGTGCCGCACAAGCAGGCTGTGTTGCGTTATCTGGATGATGTTGCCGAAGACGCGCTGGTGATCGGCGCCGTCAACACCATCGTGGTGCGTGATAATGATCTATACGGGGATAATACCGATGCCAGTGGTTTCATCGCGGCACTGGTAGAGGCAGGTTTCGATCCCCGGGGTATCTATGCCGCCGTGTTAGGAGCGGGTGGGGCGGCGCGTGCCGTGGTGCACGCCCTGGCCAACGCGGGTGCGCGTCAGGTGTGCGTCTACAATCGGCGCGTGCAACGGGCTCACGAACTGTGCCGTGATATGGCGCGCTTTCATCTCGACGTGCGCTTCGAAGCCCACCCATTGGATGCGGTGCGGGACATTGACGAGGATGTCAGCTTGCTGGTCAACGCCACCTCGCTGGGTATGTGGCCGGAGACTGAAGTTTCACCGTGGCCGGCAGACCTGCCAATCCCCGCTCATCTAACGGTGTGCGACCTGGTCTACCGCCCTCTGGAGACTATGTTCCTCACCCAAGCTCGTGCTGCGGGTGCCGAGATCGTGAGTGGCTTGGGAATGCTCGTCTATCAGGGTGCGGCAGCGTTTGAGATGTGGACGGGTCACCCGGCGCCCGTGTATGTGATGCGGCAATCTTGTCAAGAGTTCCTGACGATGGAGAGTCGAGCAGAGGCCGGCATAGCCGAGCAGCAGGTCGCTGGCTGAAAGTTATAGTCATCTTCTTTGTGAGAGGGATCAGGATCAAAGGTGTTGCGCTTTCTGACCGCAGGTGAGTCGCACGGGGCGGAATTGACCGCTGTCCTCGAAGGGATGCCGGCCGGTTTGCCCCTTGCGCCGGAACACATTCATGGTGATTTGCGCCGTCGCCAGAAGGGCTATGGCTCCGGTGGACGCATGGGTATTGAAAAGGACACGGTGCGGATCAGCGCTGGCGTGTTGGGTGGAAAGACGACCGGCGCGCCCATCGCCCTGCACATTGCCAACCTGGATCACGTGCACTGGCGTGAGCGTGAAATCGCTCCTATGACCATTCCGCGACCGGGTCACGCCGATTTGACCGGCGCGATCAAGTATGGATTGCGTGACTTGCGATTGGCGCTGGAACGTGCCAGCGCGCGTGAGACGGCTGCGCGCGTGGCGGTGGGAGCAGTATGTCGCCACCTGTTGAGCCAGTTTGACATTGTGATCGGCAGCTATGTGGTCAGCATCGGCGATGTCGTGGCTACATTGCCTATGCCGGAATATAACGTTGCCTATGCCACCTATTTGGCGCGTTTTCAGGCGGCGGAGGCAAATGAGGTGCGTTGTCCCGACCCCGAAGCGGCGGAACGTATGCGCCAGGCAATTTGGAATGCAATGCAGGCCAAAGACACCTTGGGAGGAGTCTTTGAGGTGGTGGCGTTGGGTGTGCCTCCTGGACTGGGCTCCTATGCCCAGTGGGATCGCCGGCTCAGTGCGCGTCTAATGGCCGCAGTGGGCAGCATCCAAGCGGTGAAAGGGGTGGAGATCGGGCCGGCTTTTGAGAACACGCGTCTGCCCGGCACGCAGGTGCACGACGAGATCTTCCTGCAGTCGAGCGATGAATCCGCTGTGTCGGGTGAGTTGATTCGGCGCACGAATCGTGCCGGTGGATTAGAGGGAGGTATCTCAACCGGCTTGCCCATCGTCGTGCGCGGCGCAATGAAACCGATCTCCACGACGCTCAAGCCGCTGCGTTCGGTGGATCTGGCAACCGGTCAGCCGACGGCCACCCGTTACGAACGCTCTGACTTCTGTGCGGTGCCGCGCGCAGCGGTTGTTGCCGAAGCAATGGTTGCATTTGTCCTGGCGGATGCATTAATTGAAAAGCTTGGTGGTGATAGTCTGGACGAGATGCGGGCGCGCTTCGCCACCCTGCGTCGTGCCCGCCTGACCGATCTTCCTATGGACAATGTCCCCTGGCAGATGTTTTGAGAAGCAAACGAAGAGCCCTTTATGCGCTTACCTGATCGTCGCAACTTAGTGCTCACTGGTTTTATGGGCTGTGGTAAGTCTGTTATCGCTCGCGAGGTGGCGTGCCGCCTGGGCCGTGAGTTTGTGGACACCGATCAGCTGATCGAGACGCGCACGGGCCGCTCTATTCCCGAGATCTTCGCGCGCGATGGTGAGGCCGCCTTCCGTGCCCTCGAGGCGGAGGTCTGTCGTGAACTAGCTGCGAAACGCGGTCTGGTTGTAGCCACGGGCGGCTGGACGCTGGGGACAGCGGAGAATCGCGCAGCAATTACAGAGGGTGGTCTGGTGATCTGTCTGCGCGCTGACGTAGCGACTTTGATCGAGCGGCTGGGGAGTGCCCAGGGCCGTCCTATGCTGGAAGACCACGATTGGCGGGCACGTCTGAGAGGCCTGTTGGCGAGACGGTTGCCCGTCTATTTGAGCTTCCCGTTGCAAGTGAACACAGCGAACATGAACGTCGGGCAAGCAGCAGATCGCGTTCTGGCGCTGTGGGAGACCTTTGGAGAGGATGCTGCGGGACGGCTGCCAGTCAGCTTGCCAGTGACGTACGGCGAAGAAGGCTATAGTGTGCTGATCCGCGATGGCTTATTGGAGCAAGCAGGTGTTCTGCTCGCCGCAGCTGGCCATTGGAGCGGCGTTGCAGTGATCAGTGACCAAGTGGTGGAACCGCTTTATGTTCCCCAGCTGACGGCTGCTTTGCAACGGGCTGCCCAGCCGCCGTGTTCCGCTGAAGCAATGGGACACCCCATATCAGCGACTATGCCGGCCGGAGAAGCCCACAAAACCTTGGAGACGGTGATCCAGCTGTATGCAGCGCTGCTCGCCGGCGGGTTGGATCGCGGCGGATTGGTTCTGGCACTGGGCGGTGGTGTTGTGGGAGATGTCGCCGGTTTCACTGCTGCTACGTACATGCGTGGCGTAGCGTTGGCCCAGCTGCCCACAACCTTGCTCGCTATGGTCGATTCGAGTGTGGGGGGCAAGACAGGCGTCGATTTACCCTATGGAAAGAACTTGGTCGGTGCCTTTAAGCAACCTGTGATGGTGCTGATCGATCCGCTTGTTTTGAAAACCTTGCCGGAGGCCGAGCTGCGTGCTGGTATGGCAGAGGTGGTGAAGGCGGGTATCATCGGTGACCCGGAGCTATTCGCGTATCTGGAGCGGGGTGTGATCGACGATATGGCCTGGCTCATCCACCGGGCGGTGGCGGTGAAGATCGCGGTTGTTGAGGCAGACCCTTATGAGCGTGGCCATCGCGCGGTGCTCAATCTAGGTCATACCTTCGGGCATGCGTTCGAGCTTCTTTCTGAATACAGTATGCGGCACGGAGAAGCAGTGGCGATCGGCATAGCCGTTGCTGCGCGACTGGCTGAGCGATTGGGGCTTTGCCGGACGGAGACAGCCCAGCGCATCATCGCCACATTACAGCGACTGGGATTACCTACAACTATCCCTGCTTATACTGCTGAGAAAGTTTGGGAAGCGATGGCCCGCGACAAGAAAAAACGAGGTGGTCGGCTGCGTTTTGTACTCCCACACGACATCGGCCGGGTCGAAATACACGATGATATACCGCGCGAACAGGTGCTGGAGGTTCTGGAGGGAAAGTAGCAGGGTGTACTGAGCTGCTTGAGTGAATTTGTAGAGGGCCCGAACGCACTTCGACGTAAGGACGACCTTGTGCTGAAAC
>JASFBB010000106.1:0-3125 GCA_036172345.1 Anaerolineae bacterium | reverse complement strand
ATATTATCTGCCCGAGCTGGTCGTCGCTGGAGAGATCCTCAAAGAAATCGCTGCTCTGGCGAAACCCAAGATCCGCGGCGAATCTATCACCCAAACAAAGCCGCGTGGCAAGGTGGTCATCGGCACGGTTGAGGGAGATATTCACGATATCGGTAAAGATATCGTCGCCTTCATGCTCGAGGTGAACAACTACCAGGTCTTCAACCTGGGGGTCGATGTTCCGGCCAGCGTGTTCGTGGAGAAAATCCGCGAGGTCAACCCGGAAATCGTGGGCATGAGCGGGTTCCTCACCCTGGCGTTCGATCAGATGCGCCTGACCGTCGAGGCGATCAAAGAGGCCGGCCTGCGTGACAAGGTCAAGATCATGATCGGGGGTGCTCCGATGGATGACGAGGCCGCCAGGTATATCGGCGCCGATGCTTATGGCGAAGATGCTGCTGCCGCGGTCAAATTGGCCAACCAGTGGACAGGAGGGAATTGACTATGGAGAAGTCACCGGAAGGGCTGTATCAAGAACGTGTCAAGCGTGTCCTGGATGCCTGCACGGGTAAGGTGCCGGATCGCGTGCCCATCGTGGGGCCCTATGAGCTGTTTGTCTACAACTATGCCGGCGTCACCATCAAAAATGCTATGAACGACTATGCGTTGGCCCGTCGCGCATGCCACAAGTTCCTGGACGACTTTCAACCCGACGCCGACTTTGGGCCCGTGCTCGCCTATCCGGCAAAGCCGATGGGATTCTTGGGGGTCAAATGGTTCAAGTGGGCCGGACATGGACTGGGCGACAACATCATGTACCAGTTCATCGAAGGCGAATACATGAAGGCTGAGGAGTACGACGAGTTCATTTATGACCCATCCCACTTCATGGCCACCAAATGGCTGCCGCGTTCGTTCAAGGCACTGGAGGGCTTTGCCGGCTTCCCACCTATGCGCTTGATGATGTGGTTCGGCTGGACCGGTTTGCTGACAACCTTCGCCAACCCCGAGGTACAGCAAGCATTGCAAAACGCCATTGAGGCCGGCAAACAGTTGAGCGAGTGGTTCGCCTCGCTGGGGCAGTACACCCAGGAAATCAAGCAGAAAGGTTTCCCGCTGGCTTATGGGGCGCTCAGCTGGCCACCCTTTGATATCATCGGGGACACGCTGCGTGGCACGCGCGGCATCATGTCGGACATGATCCGCCGCCCGGATAAGCTGCTCAAAGCGCTCGAGATCACCACGCAGCTGTGCATCGAATATGGTTCCGCCGCAGCGGGAGCAGACCTGCCGCTCACTTGGATCTGGATGCACAAAGGCTCAGAGGGCTTTATGTCCGATGAGCAGTATGCGACCTTTTACTGGCCTTTCCTGAAGCGTGCGATCGAGGGCCTAGTCGAAAAAGGCTGCATCGTGGTCATTTATTGCGAGGGCAACGACACGCCGCGCCTGAAGTACTTCGTCGATGTACCCAAGGGCAAGGTGGTGTATCACTTCGCCACGATGGACATGGCCAAAGCCAAGGAGATGCTGCATGGCATTGCCGCCATTTCGGGCAACGTCCCCAACCGCCTGCTGCTGACCGGCACCCCCGACGACGTCAGGGCGTACTGCAAGTGGCTCATCGACACGGTCGGCAAGGACGGCGGCTATATCATGGACACTTCTGCTCTGCTCGACGAGGCCAAGCCGGAGAACGTCAAGGCCATGTTCGAGTTCACGCGCGAGTACGGGGTATATCGCTAGGGGGAACCCCGCTCGTGTCCTGACCATGAAGGCGTATGACGGTGGGGAAGGGGGTTGCATAAGCACCCCCTTCCCTGTTATCATCGCCACGCTGGTATGCGAGCTGGCGGGCCATCTCTCGTACCACGGAGTCCATAAGCATCCCCCGATAGGGGAGTGGAAGTTGGGATCAAGTATGCGCACCCATAATCCCTCCACAGCTACGGTGTATGTCGAATTCGAACCGATAGGTCGGCGCGGTGCGATATCCGGCGAGATGTCCTTGTTGGACGCGGCGCGCCATCTGGGGGTCGAGCTGGTGAGCGTCTGCGGCGGTGTCGGCATCTGCGGGCGTTGCAAGGTGCGTGTGCTCTCCGGACAGCTCTCCGATCTTACCGCCCATGAACGCGCAGCGCTGTCTCCGCAGGAGATCGAACAGAACTTCCGGCTGGCTTGTATGGCCTATCCGCTGAGCGACTGTAAGGTGGACGTGCCTCCCGAGTCGCTCAGCACCCCGATGCGCATGCAAGTGGAAGGGATGGAAGAGGCGGTGGGTTCCGTAGATCCACCGGTGCGCAGTGTAACCGTTGAGTTGGAGCCCCCTTCGCTGAGCCATCCCATCGCCGATGCGGACAACCTGCTCCAGGCAGTCAACCGCTCGGGGGACAAGTCAGTGACCGCGATTGACTTGGGGGTATTGCAAGAACTGCCACACCAATTGCGCGCATGGGAGTGGCATTGCCAGGCACACACGCGAGGCGGCGAAATCGTGGCGGTGACCCCAGTGGGCACTCTGCCATTGGGCCTGGCGGTCGACCTCGGCTCCACTAAGATCGCCGGTTATCTGGTCGATCTGCGTGACGGTCGCGTCTTGGCGACTCATGGGATGATGAACCCGCAGATTAGTTATGGGGAGGACATCATCAGCCGCATCACCTATGCCGAAAATACCCCCGAGGGCGCCCGCAAATTACAGCAGGTGGTGGTGGAAGGGCTCAATCAATTGATTGGGGAGCTGTGCAGCGCAGCCGGTGCAGACCGTCAGCACATCCTCGAGGGGGTCATCGTCGGCAACACCGCCATGCATCACTTGCTGCTGTGTCTGCCGACGCGCCGGCTGGCACGTTCCCCTTTCATCCCGGTGGTAGTTGACGCCCTCGACATTCGAGCACGCGACATCGGCCTGTGCATCGCGCCGGGTGCGCACGTGTATATACCCCCCAACATCGCCGGCTATGTGGGCGCCGACCATGTCGCGGTGTTGATTGCGACCGCCCGCACATGGTCGGAGGGCGCCACCCTGGTGCTCGACATCGGCACGAACACCGAGGTGTCGCTCATCACCCCTGCCGGCGCCATCACCAGCCTTTCGTGTGCCTCCGGTCCGGCGTTCGAGGGCTACCACATTCAGCATGGCATCC
>JASFBB010000105.1:0-5699 GCA_036172345.1 Anaerolineae bacterium | reverse complement strand
CTCACGCGCGCGGCTCGGTCACGCGCGCGGCTGGTTCAACATATCCGAGCCGCGACCATTTATCCGAGCCGCGACCGTGAGGGAGCGGTATCCCGGCCGCTTGCTGACGCGCGCGGCTCGGTTCAACATATCCGAGCCGCGACCATTTATCCGAGCCGCGACCGTGAGGGAGCGGTTTGACGTGCCGCTTGCTCACGCGCGCGGCTCAGTTCCACACGCACAGCTCGGTTTGATCCATCTGCGCCGCGACCCTCAAATCTCAGAGTGTCTCTGCCAACGCTGCCAGGGCGCCCTCAGGCGGATAACCGTAAGCGAGTGCCAGCAGCTCCACCGGATGCACCGCCGGTTTGCCGGTGCCATGGGTGATCTGCCAGCGACATGTCTCGCTGTCGCACACGACCAGCGGGCCCCCCACCTGCGCGATGAAATCAAACAACGGCCGGCCTACTTCCATGGCGATGGCGTACTTCTCCACCTTATAACCATAGGTGCCGCCGATGCCGCAGCACGCGGCGTGGCTTTCCACGATCTCCAGTCCCGGTATCAGGCCCATAATCTCTGCTGCCGGCCGCCCCAATCGGTGGGCGCGATATTGGCAGGGCGGATGATAGGTCAGGCGCCAGGGCAAGGGCCTGAAGTCGGTGCGCAGGGCGCCCTCTTCCCACAAGAGGAGCAGGAACTCGTGCAAATCGAAGGTGTTAGCGGCCACCAGCTGCACATCCTCGTCCCACATGTCCAGCAGCTCGGGCGCCTCTTCTTTCAGGGTGAGGGTACAGCTGGTGGATGTGCCCACAATGGGGATTCCCTGGCGGGCATAGGCAACCAGATGGCGCACGTTACGTTGGTGATATGCCCGCGCGGCGGCGAATTCCCCGTTGGAGAGCAATGGCAGGCCACAGCAGTTCTGCGGGGGGATGATGACCTCACACCCGTTATGTTCGAGCACGTAGACCGCGGCGCGCCCGACACGGGGTTCATAGTACTCGGTCGAACATCCATGGAAGTACACCACGCGCCGTGCAGCGCCATTCGGCCGGGGGTGACGGCGAAACCAGGTGGTGAAACGCTCCCGCGCGAAATGGGGCAGCGGCGCCTCACGCGCGATGCCGAGCGTGCGCTCGGCCAGCCAGCGCGACAGCGGGTTATGCAGCGCTATGTTCGCCAGCGGCGCCAGCGGCTGTCCCAGCCGCCCCAGCAGCTCGGAGCGCGCCAGCAGGTTGTTGCGCAGCCGCAAACGGAGCGGCACGCGCCCCTGCTGCACCATCACAGCCCGCGCCCGCGCGTTCATCTCCGCGATCTTGACCCCGCTCGGACACACCATATTGCAGACGCGACACCCGCTGCAATAGTCCACCGAATGGTCGGGGCTGGGTTGGCCCGGCGCGCGGAAGCGCGCTGCCTGCGGCCCGACGTACTTCGGCCCGGGGAACAGATCGCTGACCGCCGCCACCGGACACGCCGAGGTGCAAATGTTGCACTTGATACAGCAATCCAAAGTCCATTCAGCTGGGTAGAAATGCTCGGTGCTCATTATGTGTTCTTCGCTTCGCATTGTTGTGCCGCAGCAAATCCAGTGCTGAGGGCCACGCCCTCGAGGGAACGCTCCAGCAAGGCGTCGCAATGGGCCAGCGTCGTGCCCGCCACGTGCAGGTTGGTGTACAGCACCTCCTGCGCGGCATCCAAGGGCTGCAGGCGCTCGTTCACCGCAATCCCAGCGCGGTAGATCGGATGGCCGCGCAGCGAGAGGAACTCCGCGTCGAACCAGTCGCTGCGCTGCGGCACGGCGGCCAGTGGCAGATTGAAGATCACCTCGCGCAGCGTATCTGTATCTTCGGCGAGGATGCCAGAGCCCAAAATGCCACCCGTTGCCAACACAAAGTGGCGCGCGCGATGGTATTTGCGCCGCGCCGCCGCCTCCGTCCAGACGGCTTCCACCACCTTGTCGCGGACATCTGCCGCGACGACCTCCATGCCTTCGAAAACGCGCCCGCCGGCCCGTTCGATGGCGCCCGTCAGGATGCGGTGCAGTCGCATCCCTGGCACGGAAGGCGGCAGCACCGGGATCTCGAAAACCGGGCGCCCCAAGCGTTCCTGCAGATCGCGCTGCACGCCCAACGCATTGTGCATGCCCAACACCGCCGGAAAGCCCACCCGTGCTGCATCGCCCAGATGGGGTTTGAGGGCGTCTACCACTTCAGCGCGGAAATCGGCGCGCTCGAACAACTGGGCCAGATTGGTGGCGTTGACAAGACGGCGCTGCTCCGGTCGGGGCAAGTCCAGCGTCACATCGCGCGCTGGGAATCCCTGAGCCTTCAGATTGTCGGCGGCGAGCGCCGGATAGAAGTCCAGGTAAGGGCGAAAGCCCACCAACAGCATGGGCTCACGCCGCCGGAGATCACCGGCGATCATCGTCTCAGGTGCCAGACACGTGGGACGCACGCCGCCCAGCGCGGTGGGCAACAACCAGTTGCGTTCCAAGGAGCCGTGCATGGGATAACCTGCCGCCGCGCACAGTTGCTGGAACGCATCCAGCGCCTGCGCGAGCGCCGCGGTGCCTATGAGCGCATAAGGATGGCGGGGCGTCGCACGCACCAGCTGCGCCAGCGCTTCTCTCGGCGCGGCGACGGGCGTCTGGCTGTCGGCCGGATAATAGCCCAACACGTCGATGCAACCGGCATGCCAGTGCGTCGCGCCCCAACCCTTGGCGACCACCCGCACGCGGCAGCCTCTCACCGCGGCTTGCCAGCCGGCCATCAACCCGGCCAATCCGGCGCCGATCACCACGACATCCAAGGTGGCAGCTTCCATAGAAATCCTATGCCTTCCTCAATACCTTCACCGGTATAGTGTCCTAAACCATCCCCCGATCGAGCTGGAAGATAGTGCGATACAGCAGCTCGTTGAGACGCGCTTGACGCAATTGATCTCCATACACCACGGGAAACAAGCCCTTCCAGCGCTCCTGCACGAAGTCGCGCAACAACCGCACGCCTGATGTGCCATTTCGGGGGTGCATTTGGTGCATAATGCCGGCCGCACGGTAGCTGCAGAAGCCCCCCTGGCATGGCCCCATCCCCAGGCGCACATCGCGCCGCAGGTCATCCAGGCTGGTGATCTCTCCCGTGGTGATGGCGCGTTCGACGGTCTCGCGCGTCGCCAGCTCACATTCGCACACCAGCTCGCCCGGCGCGTTCTGTTCCTCGACGCATGCCAGCGGTGCGCCCAGGTAGTGGTAGGCAGCCGCGTGGTCCTTTTTCACCGCCGGCAGCGCTTCCAGGTGGGTGCGGCATTCGCGTTGCGTGCCCAACAGGCGGCACACCAGATCCACCGTGTCCTGCGCCATCAGGCGATAGGTGGTCCACTTGCCGCCCACAATGGTGACCAAGCCGGCGATCCCATCTCGTTCGGCATGGTCCAACAGCACATGGCCGCGGCTGATGCCACGATCGTGTTGCTTCGATTCGGCGGAATACAGCGGGCGCACACCCGCCCACGCGCGCAGAATGCGCATTTCGGGCAAACCGGGCAGCAGCTTGGCCCCCTCTGCCAGCATAAGCGCCACTTCCCATGGCTCGATGCGGTGATCGTCGGCGTCGTCGACGCGCACATCGGTGGTGCCGATCACCGCGACGGTATGCGTCGGCACGATGATATCACCGTCCGAGGGCGGGCGACAACGATTGACCACCGTGTTGAGCACACGGTGATTAATCGCCACCATGGTGCCCTTGCCGCACAACACCGGCACATCCAGACCCGCCAGCGCGGCGATGCGCCCTGCCCATGCTCCGGCGGCATTGACCACCATAGCGGCATAAAGGGTCACTTCCTCATCGCGGATGAGGTCGCGGCACACTGCACCGCTCACCTTGCCGGCGGAGACGAGCAGCCGCTCCACGCGATGGTAGGTGAACACCTGAGCACCATAGGCGCGGGCGGACGCCACATTTGCTTCGGCGGCGCGGAACGAGTCGGCGGCTCCATCCGGCACGCGGAAACAGCGCGTGATGCGCGGATTCAGCAAGGGTTCCGCACGCAGCATCTGCGCGATGGAGAGCTCTTCCACTGGGATGCCCGCCTTGCGACAGCCCTCCAGAAACTGCGGCACGAACGCGGCGTCATCCCATGGGGTGAGCACGAAGAACCCGCCGGTGTCCTCGATGCAGTGGGGCATGATACGCCGCAGGATGCGATTCTCTTGGATGCACTCGACGGCCGTTTGGGGATCGCGCACCACATAGCGCGCCCCGCTGTGCAGCAGTCCGTGATAGCGGCCTGTGGTGCCGGGGGCGAGATCGTTCCGCTCTACCAGGATGGCGCGGAAGCCGCGCATCGCCAAGTCGCGCAGGACGCCGGTGCCGGTGGCACCGCCCCCAATCACCAGCACTTCGGTCTCAAGCTGCCGCATTGAGCTGCTCACGTACCTCGTCGAGCTTCCCGGCGCAGCCCAGCTGTTCGCTGCGTGTGATGATCAGCTTCTCGAACTCTTGCATAAAGAGGCTGCCGGGATGGCGGAAGTCGAAGTTTTCGGGGTGATCGCGGAAATGTTCGCGATGCACCCGGTACCACACGAGGTGGGCATCGGTGTGGATGTTGATCTTGGCCACACCCAGCGGCCATGCCCGCGCGAAATCGGCGGGATCGACCCCTCGCGCATTCGGATTGATCTTCCCACCGGCGGCGTTGATGCGTGCCACCTCATCAGAGGGCACCGATGAGGCGCCGTGGAGCACCAGAGGAAAACCCTGCGACAGGCGCGCCTGGATCTCCGCCAGCCGGTCGAAGTGCAAGCGTTGCTCCCCTTGAAGCTTATAGGCGCCGTGGCTGGTGCCGATGGCGACCGCCAAACTGTCGCAGCTGGTGCGCGCGACAAACTCGGCAGCTTGATCGGGGTCGGTCAATGCCGCGCGCGCGTTGCCACTGTGGCGCGCCTCCTGCCCGGCCACGACGCCCAATTCTGCCTCGACCGCCAGGCCGGCCGCGTGGGCGCGCTCCACAATGCGCCGGGTGAGCCGGATGTTTTCCTCGAACGGCAGATGCGAAGCGTCGATCATCACCGAGTGATAGGCGCCCGATTGGATGGCGTCGAGACAATGTGCCTCATCGCCATGGTCGAGGTGCATGGCAGCGATCGCTTCGGGATACATCTCATCGGCAGCGCGTACCATGGCTTGGAGCATCCGGGCACCCGCATAATCGCGCGCGAATGGCACTGTGGCGACAATGACCGGCGCCCACGCTGCCAGGCTGCCCCGAAAGACGGCCAGCACTTGCTCCATATTTTGCACGTTGTAAGCACCGATGATGAAACGGCCATAGGCGATCTTCAGCAGGGCGAGAGTGGATACGAGCATGCGACAGCTCCTCAGCGTGCAGAGTAGGGGGCACTGCCCGACCAGTGGTTGCGCCCCTTCATAGACAAGTTTTTGGCACGAAATGACATCACCGTGTCTCCTGATTTTGCCTCCCCTTGTGGCCGCTTGCTCACGCGCGCGGCTCGGTTTGGGCCGCTTACTTACGTGCGCGGCTCGGTTCAATGTATCCGCGCCGCGACCATTTATCCGAGCCGCGACCGTGAGGGAGCGGTTAGGCCGCTTGCTCACGCGCGCGGCTCGGTCACGTGCGCGGCTCGGTTCAATGTATCCGCGCCGCGACCATTTATCCGAGCCGCGACCGTGAGGGAGCGGTTAGGCCGCTTG